>DATING010000074.1:0-8350 GCA_035474555.1 Longimicrobium sp.
ACGACCCCGAGGCCGAGCGCCAGAACAAGGTGCGCGACGGCGCCCGCGTGTGGCACCGTACCGGCGACGCGGCGTGGATGGATGCGGACGGCCGGCTGTGGCTGATGGGCCGCGTGAAGGAGCGTGTGCAGCGCGCCGGCCGCGTCTGGTGGGGCGGCGCCGCCGAGGCGCGCGTCGTGGGCGTGCCGGAGCTGGCGGACGTCCTGCACGCCGCCTACCTCGGCGTCCCCAATCCGAGACTGGGCCAGCGCGCCGTCCTCTGCGTGGAGACCCGCACGGGCGGCCTGTCGGACGGGGAGCGCCAGGCGATCCTCCGCGCGCTCGCCCCGTTCCCCGCCGACGAGATCGTGCCCCTGCGCCGCATCCCCCGCGACCCGCGCCACGCGTCCAAGACGGATGTGGGGGCGTTGCGGGAGATGCTGGCGACTTCTCTTGCACCCGGACCAGGAGTTTGATTCCTGAGAGTGGAAGTCGCTTGATTTCCTGAGGGAGCGCACGCCGCAACTCGAACGTGGACAGGCCTTTGCGCGCGACCGAAGGATCTACTCCGCGCAGCCGAGGGGCAGGCGTACCACCGCGAATTCGGCTCCTCGGTTTGGCCGGCCAGATCCTTCGGCCGGCGCCATGGTCCAGTCACGGCAAGGGTTCCAGCGGCGCCTCCCTCAGGAAGTCATATCAATCCGCTGGTTCCGGAATCAGCATAACAAATCGGCAGCCCCGGGACCGTGCCCGGGGCTGCCGATCTACGTTCAGCCATTCGACCGCGCGTCAGGCGATCAGGTGGCGAGGTTCGTGAGCGTGGAGCCGATCTTGGACTGCGAGCCCTGGCCCTTGGCCCACAGCACGAAGCACGTCTGGCTGTCCTTCCACACGGACTGCTGCTGCGCCTCGGGGGCAGTGCAGGTGCCCCCCGTGGGCTCGCCGATCTGGTTGATGAAGTTCGCCAGCTGCCAGGCGTAGTCCATGCCGTTCTCGTAGCCGAAGTCCATGCGCTGCACGCGCTGGCTCGCATCCACCGTGACGGTGATGGACTCGGCGAGGCTGAACTCGCCGGACTTGAACTTGTACTTGCTGGGGTTGGTCGGGTCCTTCTCCATGTCGTTCATCACGTCCTGCGGGATGGTCTCGCCGAGCGCGAGCTGCAGGTTGTCGCCGACCTGAATGCTGCGGAAGAGGGGCTCCATCGGAAATTCCGGGTTCCTGGGGAGGATTGGAAGGGTGCTGCACCCATTCCAAGTAGCACGCCGGACGGCAAAAATGCAAGGGGTGAACGCGGCTTCCGCAGGACGCGGGGAGGCGGAGACGCGCCGACCGCGACGTCCGGCAGCCCGGCCGTCGTGGCCGCCCCCGGACTTCTCAGGTCGACCGCGCGGGCGCGGCGGCGGGGTGCTCGCGCATGTACTTCTCCAGCCCCGCGCAGGCCGTGGCGCGCACCCTGTTCCGGAGGAGGGGCGTCCAGCCCAGCAGCAGGCCCGCGGGCCCCAGCGCCTGGCGCGCCCACGTCCAGAAGCCGAAGGTGTCCGTGTGGCGGATGATGAGCCCGTCGCGGAACTCGAATTGGGCGTCGATGCGGTTGAGCACCGGGCGGCGCGTCTGGCTGAAGGTGTAGCGCGCGTCCCAGTGCGCGCGCCCCCGCGTGTCGTCTGCCTCGATGCCGGAGACCTCCACCTGCAGGTCCTTGCCGCGCTCCAGGAGCAGGGTCCACATGGCGCCCGCCTGCGCCCCCCGCAGCTCGCCGAACGCCGGATCGCTGAAGACGATCTCCGGGTGATAGCACGCCCGCATGCCGGCGGCGTCGCGCGCGGCAAAGGCGGCGTAGAACCGCTGGATCAGGGCTGCGTTGGGATGCATCGGCGCTCGGCGGGCGAAAGGGATGGGCGAACCGCGTGTGCGGTACGTAGCCATGCCGGGCGGGCCGCGTCAAGCGTGGCGATCCGCCGCGCATCACACGGGCGGCGCGGAGGATGCGCGGGCGGCGGATGCGGCGCGGTGCCGCGGGGCGCATCCATGATCTGCCGGGGAGGGACGTGCGGTATCCAGTGACGCCGGACGGACGCTACTTCGTGGTGCGGGGACGGCTGTGGCGGTGCGCCAATCCCGCGCTCGCGCCGGATGCCCGCCAGGAGCTCACGCGCGCGCTGATGCAGGCGCGCTCCCGCGTGGGCCACGCCAAGCGCGCGGGCGACGCGGAGGCCGAGCGGCAGGCGCGCGCGGCCGTGCACGCCGCCAAGGTCGCGCTGGGCGAGCGCGGCCCCGCGTGGTGGGACGACGGCGCGCCGGACTACAACCGGCACATGGCCCGGAACACCCCGTACGCGGCGTGGTTCACGGGCGTGGAGCCGTCCTGAGGGCTTCGTTCAGGGGAGATAATTCAGGGATGTGAGGCCGTGTGGTGCGGCCGCCCACTTCCAGCCGGGCGAATGAATTCGCTGCAACAAACACACGAAGTCCACCTGCGTGGACTCTGTGCACCGGCGTGGCTCGTCGGGCGGAGCGGCGATCGAGGTTCGCACCCTGCCAGCGACGAGAGGACCGCACCGCCGACGGGATTCGCAGTCCGCGCAGGCGGACTTTGTGTAGTCGTTGCGGCGAATTCATTCGCTCTGCCGGAGCCGTGCATCCGGCCCGGAATCCTGCCCGACTACTGGATGCGCAGCCCCACCCCCACCGCGGCGAAACGCAGCGTCTCGCCTTCATAGCGGGGGAGCAGGGAGCCGCGCAGCGACGCCACGAGCGCCACGCGGGGCAAGGCGGTAGACCGGGCCACGTCCACGCGCCCCTGCAAACCGAACGTGTCGTCGCCGTCCACGGACTGGAAGTACGCCGGCCCCGCCAGCAGGCGCGACGACAGCGTGGACGACAGCTGCCGCTGCACGCCGCCCACCACGCCCAGCGACATGAACGTGGGGTAGTCTTCCACGCACGAGTCGCCCGGCCCGACCATGCAGATGTCGTCCACGGCCATGGGTCCGTTGGCCGTGCCCGTAAGGCCCAGGACGACCGTGCTCCGGGAGGTGGAGGCGACCGGCACGGTCAGCACGGCGTCCATCGCCCCGCCGGCGCGATGGTGGTACAGGCCACCGCCGCCCAGGCTCGCGCCCAAGCTGGCCTCAACGGACGGGCCAAAGCGCCGCTCCTGGGCCGACGCGTCCACGGGGAGGGCCGCCATTCCGGCGGCAAGGAGAATCAGGACGGTACGCTGGATGTTCATCATCGAAAGAGATCGAGTTGGTTTCGGTTGATGCGGGCCGCTGGATCGGCGGCGCCGGTGGTTGCACGGGAAAGAAACGTCCGGTTCCGCTGAATCGGACGGCTTTGCTACGGCACCGGCGGAACCCCGGTTTCAACCTGCCTCTCCACCAGGTCGATGCGCGTCATCGAGCGGCCCCGGATTCCCACGCGGAACCGGTTCAGACACGGTCCGCCGATGGATCAGGGTCGCTGGATCCACTGCGTCACCAGGAACAGGGCCAGCCACGTGGCGGCGGCCACCATCCACCGCGTGCCCCAGCGCCGCAGGAGGGCACGGCGCCCGGCATGCACCCGTTCCGCATCCACCTCGGCGGACGGGACCGGGCGCCGTGCCAGCACCGCGTGGAGCACCGCCACCCCCAGCGCCAAGCCGAGCGTCAGCAGGGCCGTCAAGGTTAGAAAGAGCAGCGCGCCAAGGATGTCTGTCATCCCCGCGTTCAGAACTGTCGCGTCTCGCCGCAGGTGAGCCCGGCCACGGAGACGGGAGCCAGGTCCGCCGTGGCCGCATCCACCCGCCAGGCGCTGTTGATGTCGTCCCGGGGCGAATGCAGGCCCTGGAGCACCAGCGTGCCGGCGGGCGCCTGGCCGGGAACGGTGCACGTGGCGTAGCGTACGCCGTAAAGGATCAGCTCGCCCGGATAGTCCATTACGCGCCGCACCCGCCACCGTGCGGACGCGCCGTCTCCATCCATCCGCTCGCTGATCCACAGCATCGGGAACCCGTTCCATTCCGTGTGCGTGAGCAGCATCGTCCGCCCGTCGTCCTGGACGACCGCCTGCGCCTCGTGGTGAGTGGCCGCGGGCGCCGGGGGATGGACGGCGCCCACGAACTGCCGCATCCGCGCGCGCAGGCTGTCGTCCGTCACCAGCGTCATGGAGACGGACGCGGGGAACGGCCGCGCCACGTCCCGGCAGTAGCGCCAGGGATCGCCGTAGGAGCCGCTGCCATCGTACCGCAGCCCGGTCCCCACGTCCACGATCCACTGCGATGCGCCTTTGGGTACGGGCATGATCATCCCCGGGTCCGGCTCGCCCTCCACGAGGTTGAAGCAGAGCCGGTACGTCCCTTCGCGCACGAGCTTCGGCTTCGCCATCCACCCGAAGCCGATGTGCGACTCCTCGTGGATCCAGGCGCGACCAAAGCTTAGGCGCCCGCCGGCCGATCGCAGCGTGTCCGTGGCCACGGGCACGTACCGGATGAACGTGCCCTCCTCCATCGCGTCTTCCGGGGTGAAGTGGAAATCGCCGTGTATGGTGGCGTCCGCCCGGAGCGCGGTGTCGACGTAGTTGTACGACACGCGGCCCAGCAGCCCCAGCGCGGCCAGCGCGCCGAATGCGATCCCGAGCGTGCGTCTGCGGATGGGCATCAGTGCGATGGCGGAACGGGAAGCGCGGCCGTCAGCTCGCGAACGGGGGGATGGGCGGGACGTCCTGGCAGAGGATGGGGATGCCCTCGGCCTGGAGCGGCGCCGCGCGCGCATCCAGCTTCGCCGCGTCGCCCAGCGAGAGCAGGTGCAGGTCCAGCAGCGCGCGCGACAGGTCCTCCGGCGACGCGGACAACCCGCGCGCTTCTGCCTCCGCGGCGTAGCGCGGCGCCTGGTTGCTGATGCGCAGGGCCGATTCCAGCAGGTGGCGCAGCATGCAGTGGTACGCCGGCGTCATCGCCAGCGCCTCGATCTCCCGCTCCAGCACCGCGCTCGCGGCGGCCCATCCGCCCAGGCGCTGCGCACGCTCCACCTCCCGCCGGATCCCCGACGCGTCCGCGCGCACGAAGTCGGCGAGCGGCGGGGGCGGATCGGGGGCGCGCGGCTGGAATGCCGGCGTGTGCGCCATCGGCACGAAATCGTCGCAGACGATGCGGATGCCCGCGCGCTGGAAACGACGCGCCCGCAGGTCGATGTACCACGCGGCCACGACGCCCAGCCGCTCCGTCCAGATCAACCGCCGCGAGATGCCCCGCGACCGGCCGCCCGAGAGCGAATCGTACAGCGGCATCCGCGCCTTGTTGATGGCCGCCGCCTCGCGCAGGTGCCGCTCCATGCACCGCCGCTCCGGCACCGCGGCTTCGGCGGATGCCGGCGCCGGCTCCTGCGCGCGGCTGGATGCCGGGATCGCGATGACGAATCCCATCGCCATGCACGCGCTCGCCATCCATCCCCACCGTCTCAGTCCGCGCAGGCGGACTTCGTGTAGTTGTTGCGGCGAATTCATTCGCTCTGCCGGGACCCGCCCGATCTCCCTCCTCATCCCACCCTCCACCCTCACAGCATGCCCAGGGTCCACAGGTGCACGGGGAGCACGAGCGCGGTGGCGAGCGCGGTGCTCATCGACTGCAGGCGCAGGTCCCACGGCGCCACCTTGGGCCACGCGTCCATCCGCCGCACGGTCAGGTACAGCGCCAGGCTCACGGCGCACACCACCAGGCAGAGGGCGCCCCCCGTCATCATCCCCCACGCGTCCACGCCCGCCGTGCCCACCCCGAGACCGATCGGTACCACCAGCAGGAACCCCAGCACCGCACCGAACGCCGCGATGCCGTTGGACGACCGCCGGTGCTCCTCCGGCACGCGCTGCAGGTGCGCGTACAGCACGATCAGCAGCTGCGCCGCCACCGCGCCCACGTACGGCACGTACAGCGGGTCCGGCGCGGCCAGGCTCACGTTCGGCAGCACGTGCCGCAGGCCGAACGCGTGCTCCACCGCGTTGTTGGCAAAGAACAGCAGCGTGGGCACGCCGGCCACGTAGAACAGCGTGCGGATGTGGTACCCCGCGCCCGCGTCCGGCTCCACCTTGCGCGCCACCAGGTAGAACGCCGCGAACCACAGCACGGCCAGCCCCGGCGCGATGGTCCACTCCGCGCCGCCCAGCGCGTACGCGCCGTAGACCACCAGCGCGAGCCCCATGGAGCTGCTGAGGGCCAGGAACCGGAACCGCCACGCCAGCAGCGCCACCAGCAGGGTGATGACGAGCTGCGCCGCAAGCTGCTGGGCGATGTGCTCCGCCGGCTTGGGCGTCATGATCGTCAGCAGAAAGTACGTCGCCAGCGGCACCACCAGGTTGTCGCTGCCGCCCGGGCTGATCCCTTCGAAGATGGTGACGGTAAGCGCGATCTGCGCGGCGATGAGCACGGCGGCCCAGCGGCCCGTGTCCGTGGCGAGCAGCAGCGGCAGGTGCACGGCCAGGAACGTCGTCAGCAGGAACACGGCGGAGCCCTCCACGCTGCGCCGGTCCGTTTCCACGTGGTAGATGGCCTTGCCGTACTCCGACCCCAGCAGCGCCGCCAGCGAGTCGCTGACCATCAGCACCAGCAGGGAGACCAGGTAGAAGACCGGGCGGTCTCCCGCGAACAGGAAGAGGAGGTAGATGGCGACGGGGTAGTAGATGCCGCCCTCCGAGCGCCGCTCCACCCCGTGGATGCTCTGCAGCCACCCCAGCCGCCGCGTGCCGAACACGATCCCCGCGAACCCGAACGCCAGCAGCAGCACTGTCCAGTGCCAGGCGAACAGCCAGGGGAACGCGGCCGTCACGGCCCCCGCGCCCACGTGGGCCAGCTTGCGCGTCCATTCCGCCGGCGGGCTGCCCCAGTGCCGCCACGCCTCGCCCGCGGCGAAGAGCGCGAGCAGGAACAGCGTCACCAGCCCCGCGCGCGCCACCTCGCCCGCCACCGTGCCGAACGGCGGCAGCCACGCGAGCGCGTTCATCCGCCCACCCGGTCCACGTGCAGCGCGCCGTAGAACCACGCCAGGTCGCGCGCGTGCAGCGCATCCGCCGCCTCGCGCAGGGGCTCCACCCGGCCCGCGAGCGCGTCCGGCCGGCTGCGCGGCGCCAGCAGGTTCCAATAGACGAGGCGGGCGCCGGGGTTGGCGCGGTCCACCAGCGCGCCGTAGCAGCGGTCGTGTTCCGCCGGGCTCATGTACTCAAAGATGTCGGACAGGTTGTATCCATCGAACCGCCCCTCGCCCGCCGTCTCCACCGGCGCCTGGACGAGACGGATGCGATCGATGCGCGACCGGATGGTCTCGAACCACTCCGGGCGCAGGTAGCGCGGCAGGGCCTCGGGCGGATAGTTGCCCGTCATGATGTAGGCGACGTACGGATTGCTGTGCACGGGCAGCTTGGTGAGCGCGTGCCGCGTCCGCGCCAGGATGCGCGAGCCCACGGAGCCCTCCACGTGCGAGAAGAAGGCGGGATCGCGCCCCATCCGCCCCATCACCGTGCGGCTGAAGAACAGCCGGAAGAGCGCCCGCCACCGCCACGTGTCCCACTCGCGCGCGTAGAACGTCTCCTGCTCCGCCAGCGTCCGCTTTTCCCGCAGCCGGTCGATGCGCCGCCGCGGGTGCACGAAGGGGAGGATGCGCGTGCGGAACGCCCGCAGGTAGCGCTCGAACTTGCCCGCGTGGATCACCCCGCCCGCCACCGCCTCCGGCTGTCCGTCCCAGAACGCCCGCGCCTCCGCCGAGAGCTCCCCCCGCAGCGACCGATAAGTCTCCGCCCGGTCCGCCGCCGGCGCCGTGCCGAGAAAGGCGAGCAGCTGGGGATGATCCAGGTGGCGGAACGCGGCCATCCGCAGCTCCACGCACGCCAGCTGCACCGGGCTCAGGTCCGCCGCGACGACCTCCGCCGGATCCAGCGTGAGGAGCGCGAGCGCGTTGTCGCCCGCGGAGGCGATGGAGAGCAGGCGTCCGCCCGCCGCGGCCGGGGCGAGCGCCTCGCACAGCACGTCCGCGTCCTCCCACACGCTCGCGTAGCGGATGAAAGAGAACGACGCGCGGGTGTCGATGGAGGTGCTGTGGGACACTGCGAAAGGCGAGTTCGGGACGTCAAGGACGGGGGCGCGGTACCGGAATGTGTGCTGCGGATGGACGGATCGCGCCGGCAGCGGCCCGCCCCCCTCCCCGACCCTCCCCCGCAAACTGCGCGGGGGAGGGAGAGAACTGCATTCGTGCACGGGGGCGGGCCTCCAGCCGGCGCTCCCACCCGCTCGTCGCCTCGCGACCTCCCCCAATCCTGGGGGAGGTTGTCCCCACTCGGGCCCCTTGCCGGCGTGGCACTCGCCCGTGACGGACAGTCCGCGCAGGCGGACTTCGTGTGTTCGTTG
>DATING010000075.1:0-4916 GCA_035474555.1 Longimicrobium sp.
AACAGGGTGTTGGGGCCCATCTTGGTCCCGATGGCCTGCAGGGCGGTCACGTACGCCGCCAGCGGATACCAGCCTTCCACCTCCACGGCGCGGATCCCGTTCTCTTCCAGGATCTGCTCGCCGCGGCGGCGAAACGGGCCCATGGCCGCCAGCATGGAAAGGATGTTGCCGCCACTCACGGTGGCGTCCGGGGCAAATCGACGCGAAAGGGTCACGGGTCCGGGCGCGGGAGTGGTCAGCATGGAACTGCGTCGGCTCGGGGAGAGGCGTGGCGCCGGAGTTCGCGGGCGTCACGCTGAAGTGCTGGCTGCTACACTGCGATGTCTCAGACTGAGCGCATAGACTAACGTTCGAGGGGCTGCGTTGTCAAGATCGTTCACCGGTAAAGGCACGTGGATGCGCGGTTTAGGGCGCGTGGTGAACGGGAACGCGTGCAGGCACCTGCTATTGTCCTGAAACGTAAACGAAATAGCCGGGCCCGCATACGCGGACCCGGCCACCGTTCACTTGGTCCCGATTCAATCAGGCGACCTGGTCCAGCAGCTGGCGGCTGATGCGGCCCGCACGCGCCGGCACGCCCGACGTGGCGCACAGGATGGCGACCAGCGTCTCGTCGCCGTAGTCCAGCCCCAGGTACCCGTCGCGGGGGGCGATGCGCACCGGTCCGTCCGGCTGCTCGCCCATCAGGATCCCCCACTCTGCGCAGGGGGTGAAGCCCGCCTCGCGGAAGCGGCGCACCCAGGCGTCCACGGGCTCGTGGCGCTCGCAGCGGGTCTCCTCGGCGTTGGCCAGGATGTCCTCGATCTCGCGGGCAAAGAATATCTTCATGGCCGCCTTTTCCCGGTCCGCCACGTCCAGCCCGTCGATGATGCGGAAGGTGAGGCCAAAGTGGTTCCACGACGCCTCGAAGCGCTCCAGCAGCGAATCGGAGTCGTGGTTGCTGCTGGGCTCGCACAGCACCACGGCGTCCGGCTCCAGCGCGCGCAGGCGGTGGAACAGCTCGTCGCGGGCGCGCTCCCCGGGGGCGGAGCGCACGTGGTGCACGGCGAACGCGCTCAGCACCACCAGCGGCGCGCCGAACGACGCGAACATGGCCCAGTCGGCCTCGTCCAGCTCTTCGACCACCTTGTGCAGGGGGTGAAAGTCCAGCTCCAGGCCCAGCGTTTCCGCGGCCTCGGCCAGGGCGCTGCCGGCCTCCAGCAGGCTGCCCGCGTCCGGCTCGATGGCGATGATGTTCAGCTTGCGGGGCAGCAGGCCCTGCGTTCCCAGCCGGTACAGCAGCGCCACCTCCTGACGCCCCGAGCCGATGCCCACGTCCAGCAGCGTGACCTCGTCCTGCCCGCCCACGTAGCCGGCCAGCACCTCGTTGGCCAGCGGCCCGGCCAGCGCCACCGTGGGCAGGTGCTGCGCGAGCAGGTTGAAGAGCGAGATCTGGGTCTTTTCGAACTGGCGCAGGTACAGGTTGATCTCGGCGCTCTTGTCGCTCTCCAGCCGCTTGGAGAGGGCGGACGCAAAGATGTAGTACTGAAGGTCTTCGCCGTGCGCACCGGAGTCCAGGCCATCCACCAACCCGGCCAAAAGGGTACGGGCGTTTTCGCGTCGCCCGGCGAGCGTCTCGTTGACCACGGCGAGCAGGGTAGCATACTTCTTAGCGTCCATGCCGGACTCTCCTTGGGAGGGTGGGGTTGTGATGCGCCGGGAGTACTACAGAAACCGTCCGCGAACGTACGTAGGCGGAGGCGAACAGCGGCCGCTTCTGATTCGCCCTGACTCACTGGGGGGTCAGGTGGCGACGAAGCGGGAGAACGGGCGGGTACCGCCCCTTATATGACCTGGCGTTTCCATTAACATAAGTACTCCGTTTACATCCCGCAAGGGTTTACCTGGCTTTGTTACATGATGCAATGGTTAGAAACGTAGCAGTACGGTGCAGTTCCTGCCTGCGCGTGATCCCGCTTTCTCCAGAAACCGCTTCTGCCTTCCCGGCACCGTTTGGCAACGCTATCCACGGTTCGTTTCTGACAAACACGTCGGCTTCCGCACATTCCACGCGTCCGGTGCAGCCTCCAGTCTACCCGGCTTGAGACGCTGGTGAGGCGGAGGAATGCCTGATTGCGAGCGGGGAAAGGCTTCCTCGCCCGCTCGTCTTCCGCCACACGCGGTACGACGGTGCGTCAGAATGCGGCCGCGGATGCGTTTCTTTCTACGGATGATCGCGGTGGCCTGCCGTCTTCATCCCCCCACCTGATCGAAGCGAGTTCCCATGGACAGGGTGATGGATACGGACGTGGCCGTCGTGGGCTGCGGGCCCGTCGGCGCGCTGGTGGCCAACCTGCTGGCGCGGCAGGGGCTGCGGGTGATGGTGCTGGAGCGCGAGCGGGCCCCGCACGCCCAGCCGCGCGCCTTCAGCTGCGACGACGAGGCGCTGCGCGTGTACCAGGCGGCGGGGCTGGTAGACGACGTGCGGCGGGACATGGCGCGCAGCGGCGTGGTGCACTACACGGGCGTGAACGGCCGCAAGTTCGCGGAGATCGCCATCGGCGGGCTGGACTTTGGCAACGGGTTTCCGCCGCTGAACTACTTCTACCAGCCGGTGCTGGAGGCGGAGCTGCGGCGCGGGTTGGAGCGGTATCGGCACGTGTCGCTGCACCTGGGGCGCGAGGTCACGGCCCTGGCGCAGGACGCGGACGGGGTGACGCTGGAGGTGGCGGAGACCGGCGGCGGTGATCCACCCTGGCGAGTGCGCGCCCGCTACGTGCTGGGGGCGGATGGCGCGCGCAGCACCGTGCGCCGCCTGGCGGGGATCGGGCTGACGGGCGACAGCTATCCGGACCGCTGGCTGGCCGTCTCGGGCGTGGCGGACGACGCTACGGCGCTGCGGGTGCGGGAGACGACGTTCGTCTGCGATCCGCGGCGGCCCACGTTCGTGGCGGAGGGCGCCGTGAACGACTTTCGCATGGAGATGATGGTGATGCCGGGGGAGACGGACGCGCAGATGGAGGACCCCGCCACCGTGGCGCGCCTCATCGCGCCGTACGTGGATCCCGCGCGGTTCCGCATCACCCGCTCCGTCGTCTACGCCTTTCACAACATGGTGGCGGAGCGGTGGCGCGAGGGGCGCGTGTTCCTGCTGGGCGACGCCGCGCACCAGATGCCGCCGATGATGGGCCAAGGGCTCGTCAGCGGCCTGCGCGACGGGGCCAACCTGGCGTGGAAGCTGGCGCTGGTGATGCGCGGCGCCGCGGACGACCGGCTGCTGGACACGTACGAGACGGAGCGCCGCCCGCACGTAAAGGCGATGGCCGACGCGAGCGTGGGGATGGCGAAGATCTTCCTGGCGCGCTCCCCGCTTGCGGCGCGGCTGCGCGACCGGTTCTTCAGCGCGATCCAGGTGATTCCGCGCGTCCGGCGCGCCATCCGCAACATGGAGTTCAAGCCCGGCGCCGTGTACGCGCGCGGCGCCTTCATCCACGGCGGCCGCGCGGGCAAGAAGGACGTGCAGGGGACCATGTTCCCGCAGTATCCCGTCGCGACGCCCGCCGGCACGGTGCTCTCGGACGAGGTGCTGGGGGATGGATTTGCGCTGGTGGTGCGCGGGGCGGATGCGTCATCCGTCGCGAGCGAGGTGTGGGCGCGGCTCGGCGTGCGCGTCGTGAGCCTGCTGCCGGCGGGATCGGCGCCGCGGGAGGATGCGATGGTGGATGGGACGGGCCGGATCGGCGCGTGGTTCGCGGCGCGCGGGGTGGAGGCGGCGCTGGTGCGGCCGGACCGCTTCGTGTTTGGCGCGGGCGGCGTGGCGGACGTGCCCGAGATCGCGCGCTGGGCCCAGCGCACGTTCCTCGGCGCCGCGCCGCACGAATCCGTGCCGCAACGCGAATCCGTCGCGGCGGATTGACGTTGAGGCCAAGCGCAGATCTTGTTTCCTGAGGGAGGCGCTCGCCGAACCGTCCCGTGCCGGATCTTTGCAGCCGACCGAAGGATCTACTGTCCCGTGCTCGACGGCGGCCTCCGTGCCCCGGCTTTCCCGCGACCGATCCCTCGCGGGGAGCCGGAATCCGGAGCGTCGGCTGGACAGCAGAGCGGAGGGCCTGGTTCAGGGCGCGAGGGCTGGCCTCTCGGCAGGGCGAGTAGATCCTTCGGTCGCGCGCAAGCGGTGGTGTGGATTCAGGTTCCAGCGGCGCTCCCTCAGGAAAACAAGCGCTGGCAAGTGGGTGAGGTGACAACGAAAACCGGGCCCGCCGAAGGATCTCGGCGGGCCCGGTTTGATTTCCGTCGGACGAGGGTCAGTTCTCGTCGTCGTGGTCTTCCCACTTGATGTACTCGAAGCCGGTGCGGCACCGGTTGCACCAGTACTGCGCCATGGACATCTGCCCGCCGAACGGGCTCAGCAGCTTCGTATCCATCCCATCGCAGAACGGGCACTGCGCGGATTCCGGGATGATCTCCCGCGACTCGCTCGACGCCGGCGCGCGATCCTCCATCAATCCAGCAGCAGGGCGCGGTTCTTGTCGCCGCGGGCGCGGGCGGCCACCGTCTCGTCCAGCGCGCCGCCGGAGCGCCGCGTGGTCTCGTTCCATCCATCCCACGACAGCGATCCTTCGTAGCTGAACGCGCTGCCGTCCCGCCGCGACAGGCCCAGCCCCTCCGCGAGACCCGCTTCCTCCAGCACCGGGCCCACCTTGGCGAGGAACTTGGCGCGCAGGGTGGACGCATCACCCGTCACCAGCCCCTCCTCCACCAGGCGGCGGGCGCCGGGCGCGGAATCATCCCCCAGCCACTGCAGCGCCGGGCCCAGGTAGCGGCCCATGGACGCGGCGAGCTCGTCCCGCAGCTCCGCCACGGCCGCGATCTTTCGCGTCCAGCCGGCGGCGTACTGAAAATGGAAGCGCTCCTCGTCCAGCATCTTCTGCACGCGG
>DATING010000076.1:0-3566 GCA_035474555.1 Longimicrobium sp.
TTGCGGCGAATTCATTCGCTCTGTCCGACTTCAGCCGATCCATCCTCCGCCAGCCGGTCAGTCCCCCGCTATCCCCACCGGCTCCGTCGCCCGCAGCGCGTCCGCCAGGATCGCGGAGACCTGGTCCAGCTCCAGCAGGAACGCGTCGTGTCCCGTGATCGAGCGGATCTCGCGGTACTCGGCGTCGGCGGCCTCCGTCCAGACGCGCACTTCCTCCGCGCTGTACAGCAGGTCGCCGGGAATGCCGACGCCCACCACGTGCCCGCGGATACCGCCCAGCGCCGCCGCCACGCCCCCTCGCCCGGCGCCCACGTCGTGCGAATCCATCGCACCCATCAGCGCCAGGTAGCTGCGGACCGTGAAGCGGTCGCGCAGCTTGCGGCCGTGGTGGTCCAGGTATCCGCCGACGGCCCATCCGCCGTCCCCGTCCCGCCTGCGGCCAAAGCGCTCCGCCTGCTCGTCCGCCGTGCGGTACGTCATCATCCCCACCATCCGCGCCACCTCCAGCCCCGCCTCGCCGCCCGTCTCGATGGCGCGGCGCTGGATGTGGTTCCACGCGATGGCGTACGCCGAGTGCGCGGCCGGCGCGGCCAGGATCACCAGCGCGCGCGGCAGCTCCGGGTTCTGCGCCGCCCACTCCATCGCCACCATGCCGCCGAGCGATCCGCCCGTCGCCAGCGCCACCGACGCGATCCCCAGCTCCTCCACCAGCCGCTGAACGAGCCGCGCCTGGTCGCGCACGGTGATCGGCGGAAAGTCTCTGGAGTCGTCCTGCAGTTGCCCGCTATTCCCTATTCCCTGTTCCCTATTCCCTGAAGTTCCCGCCCACGTCGTCCCGTAGCAGCTGCCGAGCAGGTTCGTGCACAGCACGGCGTACCGGTCCGTGTCGATCGGCTTGCCGGGGCCGATGCCGTCCGTCCACCAGTCGCCGACCGCGTCCGACGAGCCGGTGAGGGAGTGGAAGACGAGCACTAGGTTGTCCCGCGCCTCGTTCAGCTCGCCGTCCAGGTGGTAGGCTTGGACGACGTCCCGCAGCACGTCGCCGCTCTCCAGGCGCACGTCGCCCACGCGCTGGGTCCGCCGCTCGCGCGCGCTCATGCGGCCTCCTCCAGCACGGGCGCCTCACGGACGGTCGTGCCGCCGCGGCCGGAGAGCGGCGCGCGGAACGAGTAGACGCGCAGGGGGACGCGGTGTGCCCGCGCCAGCCGCGCCGCCTCCGCGTGCACCACCGTGGCGCCGCCCTCCGCCAGCACGACGAGCGCGAGCGGATCGATCTCCCCGATGGGCCGGGCATCCGCGTGCGTGTGGGGATCGCGGTCGTACACGGCCTCCACGTCCGTCACGATGTGGCACTCCGCCCCCAGCGCCGCCGCGATGGCCACGGCGCTGGTGTCCGATCCGCCGCGCCCCAACGTCACCGTCTCCCCGTCCTCCCGCGCCGCCTGGAAGCCGCTGACGACGGGGACCACGCCCGCGGCCAGCAGCGTCCGCAGGGGGAACGGGTCCACGTCGTCGATCCGCCCCCCGCAGAATCCGCCCTCCGCCCACACGCCCGCCTCCCCGCCCCGCAGGCTGCGCGCGGGGACGCCGAGCCCCACCAGCGCCGCCGCCAGCAGCGCCGCGGACAGGTCCTCGCCCGTGGCCAGCGCCCGGTCCGCCTCGCGCCCGTCCGGCCGGCCGTGCGACACGGCGGCAAGCCAGCGGACGATGCGGTCCGTCCCGTGGCCCATGGCGC
This sequence comes from Longimicrobium sp., assembly GCA_035474555.1. Classification (GTDB taxonomy): domain Bacteria; phylum Gemmatimonadota; class Gemmatimonadetes; order Longimicrobiales; family Longimicrobiaceae; genus Longimicrobium. The sequence goes on from DATING010000076.1 coordinate 1,736, forward strand.
TGACGACCACGGCCACCCGCCGCCCACGCCGCACGTGGGCCGCCACCCGCCGGGCCGCCCGCCGCACGCGCGCGGGCGATCCCAGCGAGGTGCCGCCGAACTTCAGCACGAGCGCGCGCTCCGGGCCGAAGCCGGCGCCGTCCGCCCCCTCCCCCGGCGCGGTCTGCCGGGAAAGGAGGCCCGTGGATGGGGGACTCACAAGCCGATCGCGGCGCGCAGGGCCGCGTCCAGGTCGCGCGTCAGGTCCTCCACGTCCTCGATGCCCACGGAAAGCCGGATCAGGTCCGCCGTCACCCCCGCGGCCGTGCGCTCGTCCGGCTCCAGCTGCTCGTGCGTGGTGCTCCAGGGGTGGATGATCAGGCTCTTCGCATCCCCCACGTTGGCCACGAGGGAGAAGAGCTTGGATTCGCCGATCACCTTTTTCGCCGCCTCCTCGCCCCCCAGCACGCCGAACGTCAGCACCCCGCCGAAGCCACCCTCCAGGTACTGCTTGGCGATGCGGTGCGTGGGATGCGACTCCAGCCCCGGGTAGCTCACCCACGTCACGGCGGGATGGCCTTCCAAAAAGCGCGCGACGGCCAGGGCGTTCTCCGTGTGGCGCTGGATGCGGAGATGGAGCGTCTCGAGCCCCTGGAGGAAGAGGAAGGAGTTGAAGGGGGAAAGCGCCGCGCCCACGTCACGGAGAAGAAGGACGCGCAGGCGGATGGCGAACGCGATGTTGCCGAAGGTGGGCGCGAAGCTGAGGCCGTGGTACGCCGGCTCGGGATCCACGTAGAAGTCCTTGAAGCGCGGCTCGTTGGCCCAGTCGAACGTGCCGCCGTCCACGACGACGCCGCCGATGGACGTGCCGTGCCCGCCGATCCACTTGGTCGCGGAGTGCAGGACGACGTCCGCGCCGTGCTCCAGCGGGCGGAAGAGGAAGGGCGTGGCGAACGTGTTGTCCACGACGACGGGAACGCCGGCCGCGTGCGCCACGTCCGCGATGGCGCGGAAGTCCGGCACGTCCAGCCGCGGGTTGCCGATGGTCTCCACGTACACGGCCTTGGTGGTCTCGTCGATGGCGGCCGCGAACGCCTGCGGATCGTTGCCGTCCACGAAACGGGTGGTGATGCCCAGCCGTCCCAGCGTGTACTTGAGCAGCGTGAACGTGCCCCCGTAGAGGGACGACGAAGCGACGATGCTGTCTCCCGCCTGCGCCAGGTTCAGCAGCGCGAGCGTCTGCGCCGCCTGCCCGCTGGCGACGGCGACGGCCGCCGTGCCGCCCTCCAGCTCCGCGATGCGCTTCTCGAACACGTCCGTGGTCGGGTTCATGATGCGCGTGTAGATGTTGCCGAACTCGCGCAGCCCGAACAGACTGGCCGCGTGGTCTGGCCCGTTGAACACGTACGACGTCGTCGCGTAAATCGGCACCGCGCGGGCGTTGGTGGTGGGATCGGCGATCTCCTGCGCGCTGTGCACGGCGCGGGTGCCCAGTCCCAGCTTGGCGGGCGCGTCCTGGTCGATGATGCTCATCTGCGATGCTCCGTTCGGTGTGTGGTACGGACGAAAAAAAGCCCGGCCCTCTCCGTGGGGAGAGGGCCGGGCGGGTCGATCAGCCGAGTGGTGTGCTCCGGCTTATCTCGCGTCGTCGTGCGGACTGCATGCACGCGCGCGCCCGTCCGTCTCTCCCGGGGGGAGGACGCACAGACACATGCAGCACATGCACATCGCAACGGCGCGGTTCGCCATCGTCAGTCTTCTCGGTCGGTCGTCAGTGAATGCGGACGCGGCACGGTGCCGCGTCCGTTCTCCTACAATGGGCGGACGGAGACAGTTCCGTCAAGCGCCGTGA
>DATING010000077.1:0-2792 GCA_035474555.1 Longimicrobium sp.
GCCTACGGCGCGCCGGGGGGCAGGACGTGGAACACCACGGTATCGGCCGCGTGCGAGAGCTTGAACTCGCGCCGGCCGCCCCGCACGGAGTAGTGCTCGCCCAGGATGCCCCGGATCACGTAGGGTCCCGCCGGCGCCGCATCGTCCGCCAACGCCGCCCACGTGCCGCTCGCCGTCCACGCCCCTCCGGCGGGCAGCGCCAGGCGTCCCCCGCCGGGCGCCATGCACCGTTGATCCGCCTCGATGGCGCGCTGCATCGCATCCATCACCACAAAGGTAACGCGGCAGTCTTCCGCGAACTCCAGGACGAGCGTGTCCTGCCGGGGATTGGTGACGGTGAACTCCAGCCGTAGCGTGTCTCCCGCGCGGACCCGCACGGGCTCCACGGCCAGGCGCAGCTGGACCGCCGGGGAGTAGATGGAGGCCGTTCGGCATCCGGCCACGGCCACGAGGAGCAGCAGGAGGAACGGTTTCCACGAGGGATGCCCGCGGCGGGCCAGGGCGTAACGCTTGGGCATGCGGAGGAGAGTGGAGGTGGGTGCGGCGGAAGACCGGGCGAGAAGATACGGAACTCCCCGCCGGTGCTCAATCCGTTCCCCGTGCTACGCCCCGACCTGCTCGAAGTACACCCTCAGCTCTTCCTCCAGGATCTCCACGAGGTACGCCAGCTCCGCTTCCGTGGTATGGTCCAGGTCGATGCGCTTGAGCAGCATGTCCGTCCAGGCGCCGCCGGACTCCGGCTCCAGTGCCTCCAGCACGATGTACCGGCCATCCGAATCCCACACGAACCGCACGGCTTCTTCCCCCGCCGCGAACACGACGCGGAACGTGCCGCCGTACGCCGGCTGATCGTCCATCGCCTGCGCGCGGCGGAACCCGTGCTGCTCGAGCAGCGGGCGTAGCGCGGATACGATGTGATCGAGCGCCTCGCGGGCCGCCTCATCCATCGCCCCCGTGCCACTTCCGCGCCTCAGTGAGGCTCCGGAGCAGGGCTGCGCGATCGCCATCCGCGACGGCCCGGCTGATCCCGCCGATCTGCACCTGCAGCATGGCCAGCGCGGAGGCGAGCGCGTCGGCGTTGTCGAGCAGGATGTCGGCCCACATCTCGGGGGAGCTGCCGGCCAGGCGGGTGACGTCGCGGCCGCCGGGACCCAGCGACGCGCGCTGCATCCCGGGTTGCGCCAGGGTGAGCGCCAGCGCCGTGGACACGACCTGCGGCAGGTGGCTGGTCCACGCCAGCCGCACGTCGTGCCGGTCCGCGTCCATCAACTCCGGCCGTGCGCCGACGCTCGTCCACAGCGCGGACGCGAGCCACATCGCCTCGCTCGTCGTCGACCGCGTGCGGCAGAGGTAGACGGGCGCGTCGGCGAAGAGGCCGGCGCGCGACGCATCCCATCCGCTGCGGTGGTCGCCGGCCAGCGGGTGCGATCCCACGAAGCGGTCGCCGATGCCCAGCGACTCCGCCGCGTGCACGATGGATGATTTCGTGCTGCCCGCGTCGGTGATGAGCCGCACGCCATCCGCCTTTTTCGCCACGTCCGCCAGCACGTCCCGCGCGGCGAGCACGGGGACGGCGATCACGAGGACGTCGATCGGCGCATCCCACAACAGCGGCTCCGCGATCCCCTCCTCCGCCGCGGCCTTCACGACAGCCGCGTCGCGATCCCACGCGAACACGCGCACGCCGCGTGCGGCCAGGTCGCGCGCCAGCGACCCGCCGATCAGGCCCAGGCCAAGGACGGCGACGGTGCGGATTTCCTGCGGATCGGCGGATGTCATCGAGCGATGTGGGTCATCGGGTGATGTGGGATGATGAGTAGGTGCACGGTGGCGGGGTCCGAAGCGCCCCCACCGCTCGCCGAGGCTCGCACCTCCCCCAAAAAACCCTGGGGGAGGTTGAACTGCGGATCGTGCTGGGGGTTGCGGGCTCACTGCACGGGCGGAGGGCCCCCTCCCCCCGGCCCCCTCCCCCGCTTCGCGGGCAGGAGGGGGAGAACTGCATTCCGTGCCGGCCGGCAGGCTCCCTGCTGCCGCGGGGGGCCCCTCCCCCCGTCCCCCTCTCCCCGCTCGTTCCTCGCGGAGAGGGGGAGAACGTCGTGCGCGGTATTCAGTCCGCCACGCGCTCACGAACTTCGCCTGCCCAACCCTCCCCCAGGGTTTTTTGGGGGAGGGTGGGCGAGTAATGCGAGCCCGGGTGGGGGCGCTCGAAGCCCGCAACGGAGCACCGGGATCCGCCCGCGCTCCCGACTCCTCGCTCCCGCCTCAGCCCACGAGGCGGACGACGCGGTTCTCCTTCTTCCCTTTGCGAAGGAGGAGCACCTGGCCGTCGATGGCGTCCTGGGCGCGGACGCGCAGCTCGGGCGAGGTGACGCGCGCGCCGTTGAGCGACACGCCGCCGCCCGCGATCAGCCGCCGCGCCTCACCCCTGGACGCCGCCACACCGGCGTCCGCCAGGATGTCGACGACGCCCATCCCCTCCCCTTCCAGCTTCGCCCGTGCCACGTCCGTGGACGGCACGTCGGAGAACACGTCCAGCAGCTCCGCCGCCGGCAGCTCCTGCGCGGCCACACTGCCGAAGAGCCCGCCCGTGGCGCGTTCGGCGCGGGCGAGGCCGTCGGGGCCGTGCACCATCCGCGTGACCTCGGCTGCCAGCCGGCGCTGGGCGGTGCGGGCGGCGGGGTCGGGCGCGTACTGGGCCATCACCTCCGCGATCGCATCCAGCGACAGGAAGGTGAAAGTCTTGAGGTAGCGCTCCACGTCGCGGTCGTCCGCGTTCAGCCAGAACTGGAAGA
>DATING010000078.1:0-1974 GCA_035474555.1 Longimicrobium sp.
TGCCCTGTCCAGACCGCCGCCCTCCGGCACACACTCGATCAAACAACAACCCCTCCCCCGAAGTTGGGGGAGGGGTCGCCGGCCGTCGCGAGGAACGAGCGAAAGGTCCGGCGGGGGAGAGGGCTCGCGTCGCCCCGCGACGCCCGCCCTGCCCGTCCCCGATCCGCTCCATCCGCTCCATCCGCTCTATCCGCTCATCCGCCGATCCGGATCACGCCCGCGTCGTGCCCCGCCCCTTGAACGCCCGCCACAGGTAGAACGCGGGGATGCCGGCCAGCATGATGCCGAACCCCAGCGCCGTGTTGGCCGTGTCGTTGATGGCGGAGTTCAGCAGCATGCCGATGGCGCCGATCAAGAAGAGCACGGGCACCACGGGGTAGCCCAGGGTGCGGTACGGGCGCGGCACGTCCGGCCGGGTGCGGCGCAGGCGAAACACGCCCACCACCGCCGCCGCGTAGAACGGCCAGATGCCCAGCACGAACGAATCCGCCAGCTGCTGAAAGTCGCGCCCCAGCACGTACGCGATCCCCAGCCCCGCCGCCAGGCTGATGGCGGCGTACGGCGTCTTCCACCGCCGGTGCACGGCGGCGATGGGGCGAAAGAAGTTGCCGTCCTCCGCCATCGCGTAGAGAATGCGCGGCCCCGTCATGGTGCTGCCGTTGAGCGCCCCGAAGGTGGAGATCATCACCATCCCCGCCACCACCGACGCCCCCACGGCGCCGAACACCTTCTGCGCCACGTCGCTGGCCACCAGCGTGGAATCGGCCATTTCCGGCATCGTCAGCACCCACAGGTACGCGGTGACGATGGTAAGGTAGATGGTGATCACCGCCAGCACGCCGCCGATGATGGCGCGCGGCATGGTGCGGCCCGGGTCCTTGACCTCGCCCGCCATGAAGGTGAGGTCCGCCCAGCCGTCGTACGCCCACATCACCGACACCAGCGCCAAGCCAAAGCCCACCCACGACGCCGGCGCCATGCCGTTGGGGTTGGCCAGCGCGCCGCCGCCCCCGCCGCCACCCAGCAGGAATGCCGCCGCCGCCAGCCCCACGATGGCGCCCACCTTGGCGATGGTGCTCAGGTTCTGCACGGCGGCGCCCCAGCGCACGGAGCGGATGTTCGCGCACGCCAGCACCAGGATGGTTGCCGCGGCCACCCAGCGCACCCACCCCGGCCCGTAGCCGAACAATCGTCCCGCGTACTCGGCAAAGATCATGGCGATGGCGCCCAGGGCCGAGGGGCGGATGACCAGCAGCTCCGTCCACCCGAAGAGGAACGCCGGCAGGGGCCCGTACGCCTCGCGGAGAAAGACGTAGATGCCGCCGGAGCGCGGGAACATGGCCGCCAGCTCGGCGATGGTGAGCGCGCCCATCAGCGCCACCAGCCCGCCCACGATCCAGATGAGCGAGAACGCGCCCACCGTCTCCACGCGGTCCGCGACGGCGCTGGGGACGCGGAAGATGCCGCTGCCGATGGTGGAGCCCACCAGCACGGCCGCGGCGCTCCACATGCCCAGCTGCCGCTGCAGCCGGTCCGTGTGCGGGCCGGGGTCGTTGTCGGGGAGCACGGCCGCGCCGCGCGTATCCTCGGTGACGCTCATGGGCAGGGTGTGGCGGGAGGGTCGGGTTCGTTGCGTTTCGTGAAGATACGTGGGGGGCGCGGGCAACGACAACTGCGGGTTACAGGGGACAGGTTACAGGGGACAGCAGGCAGCGACGCCTTCCGCGCACGGGCATGCTCCCGGGCATCTCCGCGCGGCTCCGTCCGGCGGTCGAGCTCGATCGCCTTTCCTCCGGGTCTCCGGCACAGGCACGCTCTTACTGATCGCGATCAGGTGGATGATGTGCCAGGACAGGCATCCGGTACACCACCGTGCCTCTTCCGAAAAACGCGGATAGCCGTCCCCGCGCCGGCAGCAGCCCATCTACCAAGGGCCTGATGCATCCTGCCGCTCGCCTCCTTCTCCTCCGGTCC
>DATING010000079.1:0-3814 GCA_035474555.1 Longimicrobium sp.
AGACGGCTTCGCAGGGGATCGTGGAGCTGCGCACGCTGGGTGGCTTTCTGCAGGAGCGGCTCTCGCTCTCGGACCGCATCTTCCTGACGGCGGGCGTCAACGTCGAGGGCTCGTCGGCGTTCGGCGAGGAGCAGCGCTACCAGTGGTTCCCCCGCGTGAGCGCGTCGTACGTGGTGGACGAGCAGCCGGGATTCCGCGAGAGCGCGTTTGGCGGGGTGTTCAGCACCCTGCGCCTGCGCGGCGCGTACGGCCAGACGGGCGGCCAGCCGCCGGGCGAGTACCTGAACCAGGTGACGTACAACAACGTGCTGTTCGGCGGGCGCGCGGGCATTCGCCCCCCCACGCTGCAGCGCAACGACGACCTCAAGCCGGAGCGCCAGCGCGAGTGGGAGTTCGGGGCCGACGCCAGCTTCCTGGACGACCGCGTCGCCATGGAGCTCACGTACTACGACAAGCGCACGTCGGACCTGGTGCTGTCGGTGCCCCTGGCGCCCAGCAGCGGCTTCTCGTCGCAGTTCCGCAACATCGGCGAGCTGAGCAACAAGGGCATCGAGCTGGCCCTGTCGGCGGCGCCGGTGCAGCGTGACAACTTCCGCTGGAACACGCGGCTGCTGTTCGCCCGCAACCGCAACCAGATCGAGAAGCTGAACCAGGCCTCGGACACCATCACGTTCGAGTACCTGAACGCGGTGATCGAGGGGCAGCCCATCGGCGTGTTCTACGGCCGCGTGTACCCCACGGACGCCAGCGGCAACCGGCTGAACCTGGGCCCCAACCGCACGCCGTTCGCGGCGCGCGACACGGCCAACGGCGTGGTGAGCATCCGCCGCCGGATCCTGGGCGATCCCAACCCGGACTTCACCGCCTCGCTGCAGAACACGTTCAACGTCCGCGGGGTGGAGCTGGGCGTGCTGTTCGACGGGCGCTTTGGCGGTGACGTGGCCAACTTCACGCGGCGCAGCTCCGACTTCTTTGGCTCCTCGCCCAACGCGGGCGTGGAGGCGCGCGGCGACACCATCAACGGCACGTTCAGCCGCAACGCCGAGCGCAACCTGCTGTACGAGGAGTTCATCGAGGACGGCAGCTTCGTGAAGCTGCGCGAGCTTTCGGTGGGCTACCGCATCGAGGGCGCCTGGGCGCGGCGGATGGGCGTGGACGACATCGGCATCCGCCTGGCGGGCCGCAACCTGTACACGTGGACGGACTACTCGGGCATCGATCCCGAGATCAACCTGTTCGCGGCCAGCACGGTGGCCCGTGGGGTGGACTTCGCCACGACTCCCATCCCCCGCACCTGGGTGCTGGGCTTCGACTTCAACCTGTAAGGCGGACGCATGAGCTTTCCGATTCGAAGCCGCGCCGCCCTGCGCGGGCGGCGCGCCCTGGCCCTGGCGGCGCTGGCCGGCGCCACGGCGGGGTGCAGCCTGGACCTGGTGAACCCCAACGGGCCCAAGGAAGAAGACGTCCTGAGCAACGCCGAGCTGATCCTGACCACGGCGGCGGGGCTGCAGGCGCAGTACGCGGACAACGTCCTGGTGTTCGTCCGCGCCTCGGAGCTGGTGACGGACCAGTGGAGCACGCGCCCGGTGGCGCTGGCGGCCGACGTGTCGCTGGTGCGCGGCACCCCGGACGCCACGTTCGGCGTGGTGAGCGACCCGTTCGCGGCCACGTACCGCATTTCGCGCACGGCCACCCTGCTGCGGCAGAATGCCCCCAACGTGACGGGGCTGAGCCGCGGCCAGCTCACGGGGATCAGTGCCCTGAGCCGTCTCATCGAGGCCATGTCGCTGGGGCACCTGACCAACCAGTACGAACGCATGCCGGTGCGCTACGACTCGGCGGGGGCCCCGGTGCTGCCGCGGGCGGCGGCGCGTGACACCGTCATCGCCTGGCTGCTGCAGGCGCGCGCCGAGGTGGCCACGCTCACCCCGGCGGAGCTGACCGCGTTCCGCACGCGCGTGCTGGACAGCAGCGCGGGTGCCAACTCCGGCATCAACCTGCCGGCCACCATCGATGCCATGCTGGCCCGGTACTACCTGTTCGACGGGCAGTACCAGAACGCGATTACGGCGGCGCAGCGGGTGCCGCTCACGGGCGCGGGGTCGCTGAGCCTGCTGCAGTACCCGAACACGCAGAGCAACCCCCTGTTCCAGTACATGTCGCTGGGGCAGCTGCGCTACGTGGGCGCGCGCAAGGAGTTCTTCGTCGAGGCCGACTCGGCGGATCGCCGGCCCACCTTCTGGGCGGACCGGGTGCCCTCCACGGGCAACAGCACCACCGGAACGCCGGACTCGGCGTTCAGCTTCCGCGCGTACGGCGGCCAGCGAAACGATCCGTACCCGGTGTACCTGCCGGACGAGATGAAGCTGATCCAGGCCGAGGCGCACGCGCGCCTGGGCAACCTGCCGGAGGCGGGGCGCCTGATCAACGAGGTGCGCTCGCAGGGGCGCAACCTGACGTCGGGTGCCTGCACGCTCAACGCGGCGGAGCCCACCGGGTGCAACCCGCCCCTGACGGCGGAGCAGCTGGACACGGAGGCGGAGGTCTTCCGCGCCATCCTGTACGAGCGGCGCTACGAGCTGTTCAACCAGGGGCTGCGCTGGGAGGACCTGCGGCGGCTGGCGGCGTATACGACGGATCGGCCGTCCATCCAGTTCCTGCCGTTCCCGCAGTCCGAGTGCGACCGTAACCTGACGCGGCCCTGCGCCACGTCCTGACGCGCGGCAGCAGCCGGTAGCGAAAAAGCGCCCCCGCCGAGATCCTCGGCGGGGGCGCTTTTCGTTGGATGCGGGCCCGACAAGCCGAATCCGGAAAAAGACTTTTGCGAGTGTTGTTTCCCGGCTTTGGTATCACCCGATTCTCTGACTGATTGTGCATTCATGATTTCAAAGAAGGCCACACACAGGGGGAAAGAGGCCACGGGGAACAGGTCCTTCCCTGTGCGGCAGCCCTAGAACTCCCGTGCACAATCAATCTAGCGATCCGGTATGAGGCCATCTTTGAAGATGGATGCACGATCAAGCGGGGAATCTGGTCTCAGCCCCGGGCCTCACCCCGGCCGCAGGCTCGTGACCACCACCATCACCATGAACGCGCCGATCATCACAAACGGCAGCACGCGGTGCACGCGCTCGCTGGCCGTGAGGGCGCCCGCGAGCGCGATGACCAGGAACACGACCTCGAACGGACGGTCCTCGTTCCAGAACGGCTCGCCCTGGAAGCCCGCGTTGCGCACGGCCGTAACGACCGGGATCAGCGCCGTCAGGCCGTAGAGCCACGGCCGCGCCTCGTAGTAGTGCTCCCGCAGCGACACCTCGCCGCTGTCGTCCTGATCCAGCTCCGGCAGCGCCAGCACGGCGATCAGGTACAGCAGGATGGGCGTGAGCAAGAAGACGAGGAACGCGAAGAAGTTGTTCGCGATGCGCTCCCCGAAGTCGAAGCTCCCCCACCAGAACTGGACCTGCGCCAGGAACACCATCACCGCCACGGCCACCGAGGGCGCGTACACCCGCACGCGCGTGCGCCGGCTCAGCAGCTTGCCCACGCTCGCCAGCAGGTGCGACAGGCCCAGCCCGATGATGATGGACACGAGCACGGACAGGTACTCGCCGGTGTTCATGGCGCCGGATTGCATGGCGGGAGCGGGATTCGGGGCGGAGCGCGGCTGCGGATGGGCCTGCGGGTGAGGGAGGATGCAGGCGCGCGGCGGGGGCGGCAAGGGGAGCAGATGCACATCGAGTCGACCCGAGGTGGAACAATCATGCTTGACTTTGGATTGCGCCGGGTAGCATCTTGATTTTAGACGACTTTAAAT
>DATING010000080.1:0-10626 GCA_035474555.1 Longimicrobium sp.
CCAGCCGATCGAGCTCCGCGTCAACGAGCTCATCGCCGGCGTGCGCTCCGATCTCGCGATCAAGATCTACGGTGAAGACCTGGAGGTCCTGAGCCGCATCGGCGACCAGGTGGTCGCGGCCGTCTCGCGGCTGGAGGGCGCGACCGGGTTCAAGGCGCAGCAGGTGGAGGGCTTGCCGCAGCTGCAGGTGACCGTGCGCCCCGACCAGCTCGCGCGCTACGGCATCAACTCCGCCGACGTGATGCAGACGGTGGAAGCCGTGGGCGGCGTCGTGGCCACCGAGGTCTTCGAGGGCCAGCGGCGCTTCGCGCTCGCCGTGCGGTTTCCGGAAACCGCGCGGCAGAACACGCAGACCATCGCGTCGCTGCTGGTGAGCGCGCCCGGGGGCGAGCGCGTCCCGCTGGGACAGCTGGCGATGGTGGAGGAGGTCGACGGCCCGGCGGAGATCAGCCACGAGAACGGCTCGCGGCTCCTGATCGTGGAGGGCAACGTCCGGGGCCGGGACATCGGCAGCTTCGTCGCCGACGCGCGGGCGCTGTTCGAGGAAGGCCGCGTCCAGCTCCCGCCGGGGTACCGCCCCGAGTTCGGCGGGCAGTTCGAGAACCTGGAGCGGGCGAGCCAGCGGCTGATGCTCGTCGTGCCGCTGTCGCTGCTGCTCATCTTCATGCTCCTCTTCACCACCTTCAACTCCGTCCGGCAGGCGGCGCTCGTCTTCTCGGGCATCCCGCTGGCAACCGTGGGCGGCATCTTCGCCCTGCTGCTGCGCGGGATGCCGTTCAGCATCTCGGCCGGAGTCGGCTTCATCGCCCTCTTCGGCGTGGCGGTGCTGAACGGCGTGGTGATGGTCTCCTACATCAACGAGCTGCGCCAGCAGGGCCACCCGCTCGACACGGCGGTACGCGAGGGCGGGATGACCCGGCTCCGGCCGGTCCTCATGACCGCGATGGTGGCGAGCCTCGGGTTCATCCCGATGGCGCTCTCCAGCGGCGCGGGCGCCGAGGTTCAGCGTCCGCTGGCGACGGTCGTGATCGGTGGGCTGGTGACCAGCACGCTGCTCACGCTGCTCGTCCTGCCGCTTCTGTACCTGCTCTTCGAGCGCCGGTCCGAGGAGCGGAGACTGGCGTCGGCCGGAACGGGCGATCCGGCCCAGGCGCCGGTCTGAAACCGAACCCGGGATCCGGGGGACGCGCGCCGCGCGTTTCTCGGGTGCCACTCCCATGGAGATGAGCCATGAAGATGGTGCTCGCGTTCGTCCAGCCATTCAAGCTGGACGATGTCACACACCGGCTGCAGCACATTGACCGCTTCCCGGGCATGACGGTCACCGCGGCGCGCGGGTTCGGGCGGGAGCGTGCGGAGGAGCCCCGCGCCGAGGCGGACCAGCACGTGGACGACTTCGAGACCAAGGTCCGCATCGAGACCGTGGTGCATGACGAGCAGGTCGACGAGGTGGTCCAGCTCATCTGCGACGCGGCACACACGGGGCGCTACGGCGACGGAATGGTGTTCGTGCTGCCGGTCGAGCGGGCGGTGCGGATCATGACCCTGCACGAAGGCGAGAGGGAGGTCTGACACGATGACCGAGAAGCTGCGGCTGGACCTGCCCGTTCTCCTTCCCGAGGTCGCCGACTCCCGCGACGCGTGCGTGGACCGGCTGGAAAGCCTCATCACGCGGCACCCAGGTGTGACGGATGTCCACCTTGTGGAGCAGGACGGCAGGGGCCACGCCCTCTGCATGCACTACAACTCGGAGACGCTCACCCTTGCCCAGGTGGAGCGCCTCGCCCGCGCGGCCGGCGCGGAAGTCACGGAGCGCTACGGGCACGCCGTGCTCCCGATCCGGGCGGTGGGCGCGGAAGACGCGGCCGTCCGGATCGAGAAGTCGCTCCTCGCGATCGACGGCGTGCTGAACGCGTCGGTGAGCCTTCCCGCGCAGCGGGCGCGGGTGGAGTTCGAACGTGGGCGTACGTCCGTGGACGCGATCCGCGCGGAGCTGGCGCGGACGGGGTACGCGTCGGAGGAGCCGGTCGCCCACCAGGTCGGCTGCTGCCATCCGAAGGAGCCGGTTCCCGAGGGTGCGGGCTGGTATGCCCGCAACAAGGAGCTGGCGTGGAGCCTCGCCGCCGGCCTGCTGCTCGCTGTCGCCTTTGCCGGGGAGCGGTGGCTCGGCCTCGCGCCGGCCGCGGCCATCGGGCTGTACGCGGCCAGCTACGCCTTCGGCGGCTGGGACCTGACGCGCCACTGGTTCGGCTCGCTCCGCAAAGGCCGGCTCTCGTTCGACATCGACCTGCTGATGCTGCTGGCCGCCATCGGCGCGGCCGTGCTCGGCGAGTGGCTGGAGGGCGCGTTCCTGCTGTTCCTCTTCTCCCTCGCGCACGCGCTCGAGCACTACGCCCTGGGTCGCGCCAGGGGTGCCATCAAGGCGCTGGCCGACCTCGCTCCGCTGATCGCGCGGGTCAAGCGCGGCGAGCAGATGGTGGAGGTGCCGGTGGAGGAGGTCGGCGCCAACGACACCGTGGTGGTTCGTCCCGCGGAGCGGATCCCCGTCGATGGGGTGGTGCAATCCGGGAACTCGGCCGTTAACCAGGCGCCGATCACCGGCGAGTCCGTGCCCGTCGACAAGGCCCCAGGCGACGAGGTGTTCGCCGGGACGGTCAACGGCGAGGGCGCGCTCTTCATCACCACCACCCGCGCGGCCGGCGACCGGACGCTGGACCGCGTGATCAAGCTGGTGGAGGAAGCGCAGACGCAGAAGGCGCCCACGCAGCAGTTCACGGAGCGCTTCGAGCGCGTCTTCGTCCCTGTGGTCCTGGTGGCGGACCTGCTGCTGATCGTCGTTCCGCCGCTGCTGGGCTTCTGGGACTGGAGCACCAGCTTCTACCGCGGCATGGCGCTCCTCGTCGCGTCGTCTCCTTGCGCGCTGGCGCTCGGGACGCCGTCGGCCGTGCTGGCCGGGATCGCACAGGCCGCACGGAACGGCGTGCTTATCAAGGGCGGCGCCCACCTGGAGAACCTGGGCACGCTCCGCGCGCTCGCGTTCGACAAGACGGGTACGCTGACGATCGGCAAGCCTGAAGTTACGGACGTGGTGCCCGCGGCCGGCGTTACGGAGGAGGAGCTGCTCGCCGTCTCCGGGGCGGTGGAGCAGCACTCCCAGCACCCGCTCGCGCAGGCGGTCGTCCGCCGCGCGGCCTCCGAGAAGCTCGCGCTCCCGGAAGCGGGCCCACTGGAAAGCATCACGGCTCGCGGGGTGCGCTCGCTCGTCGGGGGCGAGACGGCAGAGATCGGCAGCCTGCGCCTCTGGCAGGAGCAGGGGGTCGAGATCGCCCCGGACGTGCTCGCGGCCGTCGAGCGGCTCCAGGCCGGTGGCCGGAGCACGATGGCCGTGCGCCACGGGCAGCGGTGGCTTGGGGTGCTTGGAGTCGCGGACCGCCCGCGCGAAGGTGTCCGCGGCGTACTGGACGGCCTGCGGGCGCTGGGCCTGCGTCCCCTCGTCATGCTGACCGGGGACAACCGCGGCGTGGGGGACGCGATCGGCCGCGAGGTCGGCGTCGACGAGGTGAAGGCGGACCTGCTCCCGGAGGACAAGGTCACGGCCATCCGCGACCTGCTCGCCAAGCACGGGCAGGTGGCGATGATCGGCGACGGCGTGAACGACGCACCTGCCCTCGCGCACGCCACCGTCGGCATCGCGATGGGGGGCGCCGGGACGGCCGTGGCGCTGGAGACCGCCGACGTGGCGCTCATGGGCGACGACCTCGGCAAGCTGCCGTTCGCGGTGGGGCTTTCGCGCAAGGCTCGGGGCGTGATCCGCCAGAATCTCTACATTTCGCTCGGTGTGATCGCGCTCCTTGTCGTGGCGACCACCACGGGGTTCTTCGGCATCGGGCCGGCCGTCGCCGTCCACGAGGGGAGCACGCTCGTCGTCATCGCGAATGCGCTCCGGCTTCTTGGATACCGCGGTCCGGCCACCCAGAACGCGAGTTGACCATGCCACCCTCTACAGCGCACCCGCCTGGGACGCTCCACGAAGAGCTGGTGCACGAATGCGTGGCGATGACCCGGTATCTGCTGGCCTCCGGGAGGGGAGTGCCGGCGGATCTGGTCGCCCAGGTCGGGGCCTACGCCCTGGCCGAGGGAGGGCCGGCGGACGCCGGCTCCCTCGCGGACGCCCACCAGCGGCTCGTGCGGCTGGTTCATCCCGCGCAGCCAGGTTCAATCCTGTATCTCCAGGAGCTCGCTGCGAATCGCCCATCTCGGAGCACCCTCGGCACCGTGCCGGTCGTAAGCCAGATCCTGAGGATCTCTCTGGTCTGCCTTGCCGCCTTCATCGCGCTCGGCGTGTTCGGGTCGGTGGCGGCGGCCCGGAACGGCGCACTCATCGAGTCCGTCCCCGTGCGGGTGTTCCTTGAGGAGATCTTCTGGATGAGCGCGGCGGGGCTTGGAGCCTCCTTCGCCACCCTGTTCGAGGTGAATCAGCAGATCACCGCCCGCACGTACGACCCCAGCGCCGCGCCGTGGCTGTGGGTGAGGCTCACGCTCGGCGTCGTCGCGGGGTTTGTGCTTGTTGCCCTGGTGCCCATCGGCGGGCCCGGCGGAAGCGGTGCCCACATGATGGCCAAACCCACACTCGCTATGCTCGGCGGGTTCTCGGCGCCCGTGGTCTATCTGGCCCTCAACCGGCTCGTCGAATCGGCGGAGTCCATGTTCCGGCCCGATGACAGGCAAGGCGCGGCTGCACGGCGGCGCTCCGTCAACGCACAGGAGCAGGACGGAGCGGAAGGCAGGATGTCGCTCGCCACAGAGCTCCTCCAGATTCAGCAAAGGCTTACCGCGGGCGGCGCGCCCGAAGCCGCTTCGGCGGAGCTTCGCATCCTGGTGGAGCGCCTGACGAATCAGGGAAACGTTGCCGGACGACCCGGCAACGTATTGCCGGACGGCGTCTTTGGAGAGGCGCTCCCCGCACGGGCGGGAGACCGCAGTCCACGATCCTAAGGGCGAGAGGCACCAGCCTCGAACGCCTCGGCGACCAATCGCCCGCCGCGACGCACGAGTATCCACATGGGACGAAGACGCAGGCGCACCAGGAAGAAGCCGCCGACGCCGCATCCGCCGCTCTGGCCCTATCTCCTCGGCCTCGCCATCGTACTTTCTTTCGGGCTCCTGATCAGCATCTGCCACCTGGAGCGGGAGCATCCGCGGAGCCGCAGACCAGAAGGAAGACCTCCGGCTTCCGGGATCGATACCACTCGTCTGAAGGTACGTCCGTGAGAGCTGCGTCCTTGAAACCGGTACATTTCCGCGGACGAATGTGGATGCCGACATGATACAGACCAGGGCTGGACCGCACGCCTGGACCCGGCCGGTAATCGCTGCCGCCGGGATGCTCGTCTTGTCTTCCTGCGATAGACCCGCCGAGCTCCGCGTGGACTTCATGGTCACGCATACCGATCAGGTGCCGGACGCCGGGAGCATTCTACTGGCCCTCCCGCCCGCGCCGGCGGTCGTAGAGGCAGGAGCCGGTGCCGTTTCGGCGCGTGGGGTAATCGCTGCCCCAGACGAGTGCGACGACTTGCGGGCGAGCGTGGAGCCCGATGACTCGCTCTTGATCCTCCGGATCGTCGTGCAGGGCTCCCGTCGCCACCCCGGCGCGTGCGAAGGCCCAGGAGGGTTTGCGCTGTTCCAGTGGCAGGCGCGGATCGAGCCCATCGAACCCGGCCAGCTTCGCGTCCAGATCATCTATGACTACCGTGGTCTACGGGCGCATTCCGCTAGCGGGAGTGATACAGGCCGATATGCATCCCTGGACCGCATCGTGGCCGACCAGACGGTCACAGTGAAATGACAATGAGCCGATCACGCTGCTGATCTCGCAGGCGTCCTGACTGCTGCTTCCTCAACCAAGGTGACCGATGACGACGAGTCCTTCGATGTGGGTCCGCATGATCTCCCGGCTGCAGGGCGAGGTGCCGGCAACAACGCTGGAGGCGTACCAGCGCGCGAGCATGCCGGTGTTCGATCTCCTGGACCAGGTGGAGGCCCGGCGGCTGGCCTGCGCCGCGGAGGGGCTGAACCCGTGGACCGTCCCGCCCGCGACCCGCGCCGAGTTCCTGTGCGCGTGGAACGCGTTCGTGCTGCAGAGCCTCAGCAACGACATCCTCGCGGCAGACTACCGTGAGAACCCTTCGACCGCCGGGTACGTCCCGCCGGTCACTGCCGATCAGGTGCTGACGTTCTACTCCCAGGTGGAGGGCTGGTTCAATCGAGCGCAGCAGGCGCACGCGAATCCGGATTACCGGCTGGACGTGCAGGTGCCCGCGGATTTTCCCGCCTGGAGCGAGGTGGAGCCATGCCCCAACTCGCACCTGCACGGGATGCTGCAGGCCATGCAGTCCGTCGGCGAGCACGCCGGCGCGGCGATGTCGTTCCTGCCGGAAACCGCGCCGGATGGGCGCGAGAAGCAGGCGCAGCTCAACCGCATCCGCCAGATCTATGCATCCGCCCAGGCCAAGGCGCGCTACGCCCTGGAACTGCACGGGACCAATCCCACCCGTGACGTGCACGAACGTCTCGAGCCGTACGCGAAGGAGGCCATCGAGCTCTACTACGAGCTGGGCCAGCTGATCGCGGACCCGGCCCTCGCCGACGGCACGCAGCCGCGTGACGTCGTCCAGCCGCCCTCCGGCTCCAAGAGCCGCGTGGTGCTGCCGGGCCAGGAGGGGTTCGATCCCTGGTGCCTGACCGACCCCGACGCACGCGCACGGCTCAAGGGTGACCGGGAGGCGCGCAAGGCAGTCCAGACGATGTGGGAGCTGGACCCGGACCCCGCGCGCACACTCGCCATCCACGCCGAGATCCAGGCTGCGTTCCAGAAGGGCGACCTCGGGTACGCCATGAACAACGGTACCAGGCTCGGCCACTTCTTCTGCTGTCCGTGGAGCTCGGTCTATGTCGCGAAGCGCGCCGTGACGCTCGGCGGCACGCGGCTCCGCACGATGCAGCAGTTCGTCTTCGACGTGAGCGCCGAAGGGGTGAACCTGGGCGAGAAGTTCAAGCGCGGCATCATGGTCGCCAACTTTCAGCCGACGGACCAGTTCGAATACGGCGATCCCGACGAGGCGCCGGACCATTAGCCGCTAGAGGCCAACGATGAATGGCCGCGTGGCGGCGAAACAGCGGATTCTGCTTTCTTTGGGGAGATGATCTGCCGATGGGGCGGAGGAAAAGACGCACGAAGAAGGAGAAACCGACACCGCATCCACCGCTCTGGCCTTTCCTGGTCGGTCTCGCGGTCGTCCTCTCGCTTGCGCTGATGCTCCGAATCCGCTTCCTGGACCGGGTGCATTCTCGACGTGGCGGACATGAGGGGAGAGCGCCAGCACCTGCAGGGGACTCGATCGCCCCGATCGTCCCCCGCTGACATCCGTTCCTGATCCGTCTTCCTTCCGATACGGGATCAGCGCGCGGAGCCCGGGTCCGGCGCGGAGTCGGACGGGGCCTCGTATCGTGGGCAGGCGTATACGCCCTGCGTCACCTCCTCGAGGAGTTCGTCCACGAGGCCCAGAAGCATGCCCACCCGCGTGTCCGCCAGGCGATAGATCACGCGCCGCCCCTGCGGCTCGCGCTCCACAAGGCCGCAGTCCAGCAGGCAGGCGAGATGGTTGGAGACGTTGGACTGCGAGAGTCTTGTCGCCTCGACCAGTTCTCCGACGCTGCGCGCGTCGGCCCGGAGCGCCTCCACGATGGAGAGGCGGGAGGGGTCGGCGAGGCCCCGGAAGAGCTTCGCCTTGGGCGCGAGCGATTGTGCGTGCGTGGTCGTAAGCATTCGAGTCGGGAGAAGGGAAACATCACCGTCGGATGATGCAAAAACTGCGCTGCATGGTCAAGCCGGAACCCGGGCCACTCAGGCGGTGGCTCGTTCCACCGCCCCCGGGATTGGTTCTGGTGCCTGCGCCTCGATGGTCGCGGCGAGATGCTCCGCGTCGCGTCCCACCCAGCCGATGAGGGCAGAGCCGCGGGTGTGCAGCCAGGACAGCCCCAGGAAGTAGAGGCCCGGGGCGGCGGTGACGCCGCGCCGGTGCACGGGGAGCCCGTGTGGGCCGAGCACGGGCGCTTCGATCCACCCGAAGTCGGTCCGGAACCCGGTCGCCCACACCACGGAGGCGGGGTTCACCCCGGCACCGTCCGCCATGAGCACCGTATCTCCACGCACCTCGACGGCCCGCCCATGCAGTTCCACGCCGCGCAACATGCGCGGACTTTTGCCGATCAGCGTGTCGGTGCGGCTCATCCTGCGGCCGAGCCGCGAATCCACGCTGACATCCATCACCCCCGTCTTCTCCAGCCACCAGAAGAGGCTTCGGCCGAGCACACGCTGCGGTAGCCGCGGCATCCGCTCGCCCACGGCCAGGTGCACGCGGTGCGTCTGCGACAGCTCCTCCGCGATCTGCACGCCGGAGTTCCCGGCGCCCACCACCAGCACGTCGCTCGCGGGCAGCCGCGCCGGGTTCTGGTAAGAAGCGCTGTGGATCTGCACCACCCCTGATGGGAGCTCACTGCCCAGGGCAGGCACTGCCGGACGCTGGAAGGGGCCGGTTGCCACGACCACCTGCGCAGCATCGTATTGCCCGTCCACGGTTTCGGCCGTCCACCCGCCCCGGCCAGGCCGCACCGCGCGGACGCGCTGGCCCGCGCGCACCGGCAGATCGAAATGTGCGGCGTATACCTCCAGGTAGTCGGCAACGTCATCCTTGCCGGGGTAGCGATCCGGGTCCCCCGGAAACGTCATCCCGGGGAGGCCGCTGTACCGCGCCGGCGTGAAGAGGCGAAGCGAGTCCCAGCGGCCCCGCCAGGCGTCCCCCACCCGCGGCGCCGCGTCCAGGATGACGAACTCGATTCCGCGCCGCGCGAGGTGGTACCCCATCGCGAGGCCCGCCTGCCCTCCGCCGATTACGATTACCTGGGTCTGCATCCTCTTTCCCCATGCGGCATGGTGCCACGCTTGACACATCATCGTTTGATGATATGTTATGGATGAGTGGGATGCAAGGGCCCGGCGCAGGTCGGCGCCGGCAACAACACGAAGGAATCGAAGATGGAGAATGGATCGCAGCCCGTGCGCTACCGGGTCACGGGGATGGATTGCGCCGCGGATGCTGCCGAGATCGAGAGCGCGGCGCGCGCGATTGCGGGCGTGGACGCAGTGAAGGTTTCCACCGCCTCGCAGGTGATGACCGTGCGGGTGGATGAGCCCGGCGAGCGGCTCCCGGCCATTGAGCAGGCGGTCGGCGCCCTCGGATACCGGGTGGAGCGGCTCGGCGCGGGTGCGGAGCAGAGCCACGTAACACCGGCGTACCGGCGGGCGCTCTGGACGGTGGTGCTGCTGAACGTGGGCTACGGAGCCGTGGAGATGGTCGGCGGGTTCCTGAGCGGGTCCCAGGCGCTGAAGGCCGACGCGCTGGATTTCCTGGGGGACGGGCTGATCACCTTGCTGGGCCTGCTCGCGATCGGCTGGTCCCTCCTGTGGCGCGCCCGCGCGGCCCTGATCCAGGGCGTGTTCCTCGGAGCACTTGGGCTGGGCGTGCTCGTTACGACGGCGTACCGCGTGCTGGTGCGACAGCAGCCGGAGGCGGAGCTGATGGGCGCGCTCGGACTGGTTGCGCTCATCGTCAATCTCGCGGCCGCGGCAGTGCTGATCCCGCACCGGACCGGAGACGCGAACGTGCGCGCGGTCTGGCTCTTCTCGCGCAACGACGCGATCGGCAATGCGGCGGTGGTGGTGGCCGCCGGGCTGGTGGCATGGACGCGCTCGCCCTGGCCGGACCTCGCTGTGGCGGGGGTCATCGCACTGCTCTTCCTTCAGTCCTCGTGGGCCATCGTGCGCGACGCACGCAGCGACCTGAGGGAAACTGCCCAGATAGAACGGTGACGCGTCCAAGGGAGCGGACCCCCAGGGGGCAGGTGGTGAAGGGGCCTGAGAACCGCCGGAAGCCGAATCCACACCCGGCGCTCTGGCCGATCATCGCGCTGGCTGCGGCGGCCTCGCTCGCCGGGGCGCTGCTCACCACCCGGGCGGCGACGGATCACAAGGAGAGGATGCGCAGGATGGCCGAGTACGACAGCATGCGCATGCACGCGGTGGACAGCGCCAGGGCGAGGGCTCGCGGAGCTGTGTCCCCGACGCATCCGGGTGTGGCCAGTGACTCCGCGCGCGGGGGCGGCCGGTGAGCGCCCCGCGGGCGGAGGCGCCCACGATGGCGATGGATCCTCCCACCGCGTCGTGCACGCTGTGCGTGGAGGGCATGGACTGCAGCGGCTGCGCGCGCAGCGTCGAGAACGCCCTCCGCGCGCTGGAGGGTGTGCAGGACGTGCGGGTGGACGTGGTGGGCGGGAAGGTCAGCGTCGGCTACGCGGAGGGGAAGCTCGCACGCGGCGACCTGGCCGGCGCGATCACGCGCGTGGGCTACCGGGTGGCCGACGACGGTCAGGGGCGGCGCGAGGTCTTCGAGGTCGAGGGGATGGACTGTGCCGACGAGGTGCGGCTGATCGAAGGCAAGCTCGGGAACCTGCCGGGCGTCACCCGCCTCGCCTTCGACCTCGTGGGCCGGCGGCTTACCGTAGAAGGGG
>DATING010000081.1:0-2394 GCA_035474555.1 Longimicrobium sp.
CGGCCGATCGCCGGCACACGCCCATCCGCCTCGCAAGCAGCGGTCGTCGCGCAGACCGTGACCTCCGTGGGCCCGTAGGCGTTCACGAAGGTGCGCCCGGCGCTCCACCGCTCCACCGTGGCGGCGTCCACCGCCTCGCCCGCGCTCACCACCGTGCGCAGCTCCGGCAGGTCGTCCGGCGGAAGCAGGGCCAGCACCGACGGCGGCAGGGTGGCCACGGTGACCCGCGCGCGCCGCAGCGTCTCCAGCAGCCCCGCACCGGGGAGGAGCGCGTCGCGCGAGGCCAGCACCAGCGTGGCCCCGGCCAGCAGCGTGTCGAACACCTCCGCCACCGCCGCGTCGAAGGAAAACGAGGCGAATTGCAGGAGGCGGCTGCTGGCGTCGATGCCGAAGCGGCGAGCCTGCGCGTACGCCAGGTTGGGGACGCCGCGATGGGGCACCATCACCCCCTTGGGGCGGCCGGTAGAGCCGGAGGTGTGGATCACGTACGCCAGGTGGTCGGGCGAGACGCCGCGCTCCGGGTTCTCCGCGGACTCCGCCGCGATCCGCGCCCCGTCCCCGTCCACGCTCACCACCGTGACCCCGTCGCCGGCGGGGAGCGTCGCGCGCAGCGACGCCTGCGTCACCAGCACGGGCACAGCCGCGTCCGCTAGCACGAACGCCAGCCGCTCCGCGGGATACGCGGGGTCCAGCGGCACGTACGCGCCGCCCGCCTTCAGCACGGCCAAGAGGGAGACGATCATCTCCGTCCCCCGCTCCAGGCAGATCCCCACCCGCACCTCGGGGCCGACACCGAGCCCGGCGAGGTGGTGCGCAAGCCGGTTCGCCCGCGCGTTCAGCGCCGCGTAGCTCAGCGTCTCGTCTTCGAAGACGAGTGCGGCCGCGCCCGGCGTGCGCGCCGCCTGCGCCTCGAAGAGCTCGTGGATGCAGCGGTCTGCGGGATACTCCGCGTCCGTACGGTTCCACGCCTCCAGCACCCGCGCGCGCTCCGCCTCGCCCAGCAGCTCCAGCCGCGAAAGCCGCACGTCCGCGTCCGCGGCGACCTGCTCCAGCACCCGTGCCAGGTGGCCCAGCATCCGCTCCGCCGTGCCGCGCTCAAAGAGGTCCGTGCTGTAGTTCAGCTCGCCGCGTAGGCCCTGGGGGGTCGCCATGAGGGCAAGGGAGAGATCGAGCTTGGCGACCTCGTCCTCCGCTCCGACGCCGCCCACCTTCAGCCCCGACAGAGCGCCTCCTCCCCCGCCACTGGCGTTCTGCAGCGCGAACATCACCTGGAAGAGCGGCGTGTGGCTCATCGAGCGCTCTGGCTGCAGCTCTGCCACCAGCTTCTCGAACGGCACGTCCTGGTGCTCGTACGCGCCCAGCGTCGCTTCCCGCACCTGCCGCAGGATCGCGCGGAAGCTCGGATCGCCGGAGAGGTCCGTCCGCAGCACCAGCGCGTTGACGAAGAAGCCGATCAGCCCCTCCACCTCCGCGCGCGTGCGTCCGGCGATCGGGCTCCCCACCACCACGTCCTCGCTGCCGGCGTACGTGCCCAGCAGCACCTGGAAGGCCGCCAGCAGCGTCATGTACAGCGTCGCGCCCTCGCTGCGTCCCAGCGCCTCCAACCGCTCCAGCAGCTCCGGGGAGAGCTCCACCGGGACCGTCGCGCCGCGGAACGTCTGCACCGCGGGGCGGGGACGGTCGGTGGGCAGCTCCAGCAGCTCCGGCGCGCCCGACAGCCGCCCCCGCCAGTACGCCAGCTGCCGGTCCAGGGCCTCGCCCGCCAGCTGCCCGCGCTGCCACACCGCGAAGTCCGCGTACTGCACCGGCAGCGCGGGAAGCGGCGACTCACGCCCCTCGCGGTACGCCGCGTACAGCGCCGAGAACTCGCGGGAAAGCACCCCCAGGCTCCAGCCGTCGCTGACGATGTGGTGCATCCCCGCCAGCAGCACGTGATCCTCGGCATCCAGCCGCAGCAGCACCGCACGGAAGAGCGGGCCCGTCGAGAGATCGAACGGGCGCCGTGCTTCCTCGCCCGCGCGCTGCCTCACCGCCGCCTCGCGATCCTCCCCGCTCAACCCCGACAGGTCTTCCACCGGCAGCGCGAACCCGCCGAAGGGTGCGATCACCTGCACCGGCGAGCCGTCCACCTCCCGGAAGACCGTGCGCAGCGCCTCGTGGCGACGGACGATCTCGCCCAGCGCGCGCTCCAGCGCCCCGACGTCCGGCGTTCCCCGCAGCCGGAGCGGCCAGGCCATGTTGTACGCGATGCTCCCCGGCTCCAGGCGGTCGATGAACCAGAGCCGCTCCTGCGCGAAGGACAGCGGCGCGGGGCCGCCACCCTCGCGGGGACGGATGGCATCCGGCTCGTGCGCCGGCGCGGTCTGCTGCGCGAGAAGCTTCTGCAGCAGGGCC
>DATING010000082.1:0-5086 GCA_035474555.1 Longimicrobium sp.
CAACCGCAATCCGATGACGGGGGGCAGTCGCCGCAGCACCCCTTTCGCGCCTGTCCTACCTGCCCGCGTTCGGCGGTCTGGACGCGCGCGTCAGGGACAGGCGCCGGAGCCGCGAAGTACGGGTATGGGTACGGGTACGGATATGCATACTGCGGCGGCGGATAGGGGTAGGGAGGCGCCGGGTACTGCATGGGCGGCGGATAGCCGAAGGGGGGGACCGCCATCGTGTTCGTACCCGCAGGCTCGCGGACCGTGCTGCCGGAGACGGCATCTCCGGTAGAGGCCACGGGCCGGCCACCCGCATCGGGGAAGCCGTTCGGAGCGGCGATTGGCTCCTGGTTCGTGTGGTCGTCCGGCATTGTCATTCTCCATGAAAGGGTTTCTGCATTCAACCGGCCCTCAGCACATGTTGGCAGGGAGGGCACGCGCCTCCCAAGCAGGCGGGATGCCGCCTGCCTGAATTCACGTATCTCTATCCCATAGCAATCGGTTACGCGAACGACGAGAGTGAATGCAACCACGGGAGTGGGCCATTGCCGCCCCGGGGTGCAGAGAAAATGGGACGGGCGTGCCCCACCCTCTGCCTCTGCGCAACGTGACCGATTCCGCCTTCTCCGGGGCACGCGTGGCGAGGCGACGGCCCTGTCGCGCCCACACCAGACGAGTGCATCTTAGGTACTGATATGAGTCGCGTTCCCTTCCCCGCCCCAGACTGGTGACTGGAATCAATGCATCCGCGCATGCAGGAGCTGCTGGAGTTCATGGACGAGCAGTACGCCGCCTTTTGCGCCGCGGCCGACGCGGTGCCGCCCGCGGAGCGCGAGCGGCAGCCGGCGGACGGGTGCTGGTCAGTGGCCCAGGTCGTGGACCACGTGGGGCGCGTGGAAGGCATGTTCGCGCACTTCGTCACGAAGGCAATGACGGAGGCCCAGGCGCAGGGCGTCGCGGCGGAGTCGGAGACGTCGTCGGTGCTCTCCCCCGCCCTCCTGCAGAAGGTCCGGGACCGCACGACCAGGCGGAACGCGCCGGAGCCCGCGCATCCCGCCCCGGACGCGCGCTACGATGACGCCCGTGCCGTGCTGGACCAGGCGCACCGCCGCGGGCGCGAGCTGCTCGCCTCTGCCGACGGGCTGGCGCTGGAGACCATCACCATGCCCCACCCCGCGCTGGGCGTGCTGAACCTGTACGAGTGGGGCGTGGCCGTCGGCGGGCACGAGGCACGCCACGCGGAGCAGATCCGCGAGCTCGCCGCGTCCCTGCCGGCCACCGCCGCGGGCGAACGCGCGTAGCCCGCGGCCGCCGCGGACCGGCGCGCTCGTGCGGCGGGGATGACGGGATCGCCCGTCCTGCGTCAGAAACGGACGCGGACGGGCGTTTTCGTCTGTTCACGGGTTTCCCTCCCCCGTGGCAGCCGCGCAGCCCCCTTTCCATCCCACCCCCTGGAGCGCCGCCGATGTCCTTTTCCCGCAACGGCTTTGGTCTCATGCTGCTCGCGGCCGCGTTGGGCGTGCCCGCGCTCGCTGGCGCGCAGACGGTGCAGGGACGCGTGACGGAGGCGGGGTCGGGGGAGCCGGTGGCGGGCGCCATCGTCGCGCTGGTGGACGAAAGCGGCGCGCGGCAGGCGATTACCCTGTCCGACCCCGCGGGCGCGTACCGGGTGACGGCGGGCGCGGCGGGGACGTACCGGGTGCGGGTGGAGCGCGTGGGGTTCGCGGCCACCACGTCGGCGCCCCTGCGGCTGGAGGCGGGGCAGACGGTGGAGCAGGCGCTGGCAGCCGTCTCGCAGCGCATCGTCCTGGAGCCGGTGGTGGCCACGGGCGCCGCCCGCCGCTGCGACGGCGCGACCACCAACGGGGCGCAGGCGGCCACCATGTGGGAGGAGGCCCGCAAGGCCCTCCTTTCCACCACGCTGGCGGCGGAGGGGGGCCACTACCGCTTCGTCACGGAAACGCGCGAGCGGCACACCAGCCTGAACGGCCGGCGGGTGATGCGCGACGACACCGTGCAGGAGACGCGCGACGGCGTGCCGTTCGAGTCCGCGTCCGCCGAGTCGCTGGTGACCGCCGGGTACGTGCAGCTCAACCGGGAGGGCGGCGTCGTCCATGGCGTGGACGCGGCGGCAATCCTGTCCGACGCGTTCGTGGAGCACCACTGCTTCGGGATGCGCGACGGCGGCACGGAGCATCCTGGCCTGGTGGGGCTGGAGTTCGTGCCGCTGGAGGGCCGCGCGCAGCCGGACGTGCGCGGCGTGCTCTGGCTGGACCGCGCCACGGCCGAGCTGCGCTTCGTGGAGTACGGCTACACCCGCGTTCCCTTTCTGGGCCCCGTGGACCGGCTGTCCGGGCGCCTGGACTTCAAGCGGCTGCCCAACGGCGCCTGGGTCACGGAGCGCTGGACGCTCGTGATCCCCATGCTGCGCCCGGCATCCCGCGCCACCCTTCGCGGCTACACCCTGGGCACCTACCGCATCTACGGATTGATCGAGCGCTCCGGCCGCCTGGTCTCCATGCAGCGCCTGGCCGCCGGACAGTAGGCCCGCTCAACGGGCGGCGCGGGAGGGAACGCATCCCCCGCGCGGCCCGTTGGGTCCACCCGCTGGCAAACGCGTCGCGGAGCACCCGGAATCCGCACGCGCACTTTCCCCTCGCTCCCCCGAGTGCCCCATGCGCAGATCCCCCCTGCTCGCCGCCGCCCTGCTGTTCGCCGCCGCCGCGTGCTCCGACGGCGGCGGCGGAACCACCGAGCCGGCCATTCCCGTGCTCACGGCCGTGTCCCCCGCCACCGTCCCCGTGGGATCGACGGACGTCACGGTGACCCTGACGGGAACGGGGTTCGACCGCAAGGCACAGGTGCGGCTCACCACCCCGCAGGTTCCCGGCAGCATCCCCCGGGGGCTCGTGACCACGTGGGTGAGCAGCACGGAGGTGCGCGCCGTGGTCCCCACCGTGCTCATGGTGACAGGAACGGTGGCGAACCTCTCGGTGTTCTCGCTGGACGCCGGCAAGACGACCGCAGAACAGACGTTCACGGTCATGTACGCCGCGCCCACGCTCACCGCGCTCTCGCACACGACGGCCACGCGCGGCCAGGCGAACCCGACGGCGGTAACGGTCACGGGCACCGGCTTCGCGTTCGGGACCACGGTGGTGTGGGCGGGACAGCCCGTCACGACGCTCTACCAGACGCCGACCAGCGTGTACTTCATCCCGCCGGTGAACACGGCGGGGACGTTCGAGCTGTTCGTGCGCAATCCCACCCCCGGCGGCGGCTCGTCCGTCACGCGCACCTTCACGGTGCAGCCCTGACGCCGCCCCGCGGCTCCGGCAGATGACGAGGCCCCGGCGATCTCCATCGCCGGGGCCTCGTCGTCATCCCCCGGGTTGATGCGCGGTCCAGCATCAAAAAAGATGGACCCGCAGTTGAAGTCCGCCGAAGTGACTGCGTGGGCGCATCCGCAGGAAATCAAGCATTCCCAACGCTGATCGAGGCACGTATCCCTATCTACGGAAAAAACAGTTGACAGGGATCGAGGGCGCGATTATATCTACTGAAGAACCCGTAGCGGAGGAGCGTGATGGACGAGATCAGCTTTACCCCGCGTGAGCTGGACGTGATGAGCATCCTGTGGCGCGGCGGATCGGGGACGGTGACGGAGGTGCGCGAAGGGCTGAACGAGGACCTGGCGTACACGTCGGTGCTCTCCGCCCTGCAGACGCTGGAGGAGAAGGGTTTCGTGCGGCACGAGCCGGAGGGGAGGGCCTACCGCTACTTCCCCACCGTGGCGCCGGAAAAGGCCGGCCGCAGTGCCCTGGCCCGCATTCGCGAGGCCGTGTTCCAGGGCTCCGCGGAGCTGATGTTCGCGCAGCTGGTCTCCGACCGGAAGCTCAAGCGCGACGAGCTGGAGCGTATGCGCCGCCTGCTGGCGGAGCGGATGGAGGAGGAGCCGTGATCGCCACGTGGATGCTCTACGCGCTCCTGGTGAGCGTGCTGATGGCGGCCGGCGCCTGGCTGCTTGAAGAGGTCGTGCGGCAGCGCGGCGGCATCGTCCGGTTCCTGTGGCTGGGTGCGCTGGTGGGGACGGTGGGGCTCGTGGCCGTGGCGCCGCTGCGGACCGCGCCAGCGCCGCGCGCGCCCGGGGGCATCGTCATCCCCGTGACGGCGACGGTCGCGAAGGAGGTCCAGAAGGAGGGCGTGACGGCGATGGCGGCGCGGGCGCTGCGGGCCGTGCGCACCGTGCTGGCGCGTCCCCTCCAGGAGGCGGCGGCGCTGGGGACGGGACCGGCGGGACGGGCGCTGGCGGCGGGATGGGGCGCGCTCTCGATGCTCTTCCTGGCGCTCGCGGCGGGGACGGCCCTCCGCGCCCGGCGGGCGCGGCGCCGGTGGCCCGTGGCGGACGTGGCGGGCGCCTCCGTCCGCGTGTCGCCGGGGACGGGGCCGGCGGTGCTGGGCGTGGTGCACCCCGAGGTGGTGGTGCCGGCGTGGCTCCTCCATGCGACGGAAGACGAGCAGCGGCTGGTGGTGCTGCACGAGCGGGAGCACGTCCACGCCCGCGATCCGCTGCTGCTGGCCGTGGGATGCGTGGCGGTGGCGCTGCTGCCCTGGAGCCCCGCCGCGTGGTGGATGCTGCTGCGGCTGCGCGCCGCGGTGGAGCTGGACTGCGATGCGCGGGTGCTGCGCGCGGGAGTGCCGCGCCGCGCGTACGGATCGCTGCTGATCGACATGGCCGGGCGCGGGCCCGGGCTTTCCCTGGGTGTGCCGGCGCTCGCCGGATCGCCCTCTACCCTGGAACGGAGACTTCGCGCCATGAACGCACGACTGCCCCGCTTTGCCCGCACGCGCGCCGGCCTGTTCGGCATCCTGGGCCTCGCCCTGCTGACGGGCGCCTGTGAGACGCCGCTCCCCACCACGGCCGAGGTGCAGGCCATGGACGTGGCCACGCTGGAGGCCAAGACGCTGGACGTGACCGCCGTGTCCGAGAACGTGACCTACTACGTGGACGGCAAGCAGATGTCGGCGGAGGAGGCGCACGCGCTGGTGGGCGACCAGATCGTGCGGATGGAGGTGACGCACGGCGCGACGCCGGCCC
>DATING010000083.1:0-6804 GCA_035474555.1 Longimicrobium sp.
AAAAAACCTCCTCGGAACACGCCTGAGCCACCAGCGCTTAGGTCACGGCGTGGGTCACGACGAACCTGGAACGTGTCGTCAACATCGACGAATACAGGATTGTTCCTGCCGCTGTTCGGAACTGGCTCATATCGATCCCGCAATACCACTTCTCCTTCAAAGCCTAGAGCCTCGTCTGCGATGGGGATCCGGAATGTGAACGGGAGCCACTCAGGTGGAACAGTAATGTGCACCCCCAAGGGTCGAAGAACACACTGCTCCTCTTCCTCCACCTCAGAGTGCACCAACATCAACGAGTATGGCAGGTCTTGGCAAACATCCTTGATGTAACGCTCTATTTCATCCCAACTGGGAGGGCGATTCTTTTCGTAAGGGCTACCACGCGTTAAGAGAAGGGAGACGCGCGTACCGCGTTGGCGTGCCGGACCTGAAGTATCCTGCTCATCCAGCCGAATCAAACGAGTTGGGCCATCAATAATTAAGGTACGCTTACGTGTATCTCTTCGGATCGACTCAGCCATTGCGGTTTCCACCCTTACTTGATCCGCAATGAGAAACGAGGAGAGAAAGCCAATGCCGAACTCCGACACAGGCGCGAAATCAAGCCCATGTCTCCGTAGATCCACACGGGTGCGTGAAAATTCCGAAGACCGATAGTACGATCTACCAACTTTTAGAAAAAATCGTTCAAGGACCCACTCATCCATTCCAATCCCGGTATCCTCAATCACGAGTACAGGGCTGGCACATCCCGCATCGGCTTCACGGTATGTGATCGTGATTCGACCGTCCTTCTTTGGCTCAAGCTCGGGCTCATTCATCCGCAGTAGTGCATCCCTCAACTTGCACGCATCCACTGCATTCTGAATCAACTCTCTTACAGCGACAAGAGGCTGGTTGTAGATCGCCCCACCCATCAGAAGGGTGTACACACGCTCGTCATCAAGCTCAAACCGGTACGGGACGTAACGGTACCCGTCCGGCGTAATGTCAACTTGCACCGATCTGGGCAGGATGAACGGCCAATCCCCCTTCTGGAATGCGCCGAACGTGGCACGTGTGGCTTCGATCTCCTTCTCGACCTCCCCCGTGAACTGCACCACCGCGTGATGGACGATGTGGCTGGTGGAACGTCCGCGGAAGACGATCGCGTCGTCTTCAATGTGCCAGTTCGCGATCGTCAGGTGCTTTCCCCATTCGAGGATCGAACGATTATCTCCCGCACTGGTAAGGGGCCCGGGCAACAAGTAATGGAACAGGACAGAAGGTGTACGTTCACGATCGAAGTCCAGAATGTCCGCCAGCCTGAGCGCCGCGGCCGCCAAGTGAACATCCGCGTTGCAACAGCCGACCGGATAATCCTTTGGAAAGCGCGGCAGAGCGGCATTTGCGCGATCACTTTCCACCAGGGACTCCGCATCTTGCCCGTGGCTGACGCACACCTCAACTAGCTTCTTTCTAAATGAGTCGCCGTCGAATGACAGCGCCGCCCGCGGGTCTGGGATGCGCTCGGGATCTATCTGCGACATCTGTACAAGCCCGTCCAGCACCTCCTCGTAACGTTGTTCGGTCGCGTGACGTTCGCGGGTGTCCTGTGAAAGAAGGAGTTCCTCTGCTTGCGCGAGTTGCCGCTCCGCGCGCCTACGTTGAGTTTCGCCCAGGTTCTCGTCGCGAACGCTAGCCCTCAACTCACCGATAGCTTGCTTTAGGGATTCGTCGACCTCCAATCGCTCCCACAGATCCGATTCCGGGTCGAGGCGAGCATCACGCTCCGCCGGGCTGAGAGCCATCCCAACGTCATGTAAGAACGCCGCGCCGATCAGCAGCCCAATCTCCGGCGGAGTGAGCCGCTCCCGCCGCTCCGTCGGGATAATGTGCCACATCAAATGCGCGACCTTGTTGCCATGCATCCGGTCGTGCATCGTGAACGTCTCCATCTCGCGCGCGGTTATGCGGTCAAGCAGACGCGCGAGTGCCTTATCCACCAAGGTCACAAGGCCGGTATAAAGTTTTCCTGACTCTTTTCGGGCGTTCTCCCCCACAGCAGCAGCATCCAAATACCATGTTGCCCTTCCTTCGGAGTAGTCCTTGAGCCTGCGCATCAAGTCCAGATCTTCGAGGCGAGTCGGCGTTTCAGGGATCTGCATGGAGAATCAACTGGATGAGGAGACGGGCGGGCTGATTATGAGAGTATTCCGGATTCTTCGCTCGGGGGCAAGTGCCTGCGCCGGTGATTCAGTGCGCGAACTGCGAAACTGTTCCGCAAGTTCGGCGAGTCTCGTGAGAGAGGCTTGCCGGCCGGGCGGCAACGACCGGTACGCGGACACAGCGAGTACGCGCAGACAGCGACGAATAGGCCGGTCCTCTCGAGGGACCGCCGGCCGATTAGCTTACTCGTTCGCGGCCCGTTTTCGCCCCTCATCCGCAGCGATCTCGGCGTACGCGGCATCAAGGGTCTGGCCGCCGTTGTGCTCGGTCAGTGCCTCGCGGGCTAGTTCCGCGAGCGCGTCGGGCGTACGCGCGAACGACGCCGCCCAGCGTTGTTCGTCCTCGATCCACTCCAGGATGTTGGCCGCGAGCGCATCCTGATCTGCCTCCGACAACTCCTTCGCGGCAAGGATGGCCTGCTCAAGCATCGGTGTCATCGCTCTCTCCTGCTCGGTATGTGAGCGTCGCTTGGCGGATCGAGTTCGTCCGCCCGCTCCTGGAGGTCCTTCGCACGCTCCCGCATCAACTGAGCGAGCTTGATGGTAACCTCCCTCGGCGGCACTCGACCGCCGGTTCGGTAGGCGAGCACTGTCGCGTACGTCTTACTGATCGCGCTGGCAATCTCCTCAAGGGGCATCGAGAGGAGATCGGTAGCTTCCTTAAAGTTCATGTATAGGTATCCTTGACAAACGCAGCCTGACAGTATACATATTCTATACAGCAGGGCGAAAAAGCAAGGCTGGCCGCTCTCCCGCCAAGAAGAATCGGCCAGCCTCATTCGCGAACCGACCCGAAGGCCGCCCGCTCGCCAACGATAGCCCTGCCGCGCGGCCGGGGTCAAGAGGATGGAGGCCCACGATGACTCCCAAGCAGAATACTCAGACACAGCCCGGCTACATCGTCGCGAAGTACGGAAAGAGCCGGTACTGGGCGGTGGTCGACGCAGCGGGCGAGCTGGTGTGCGTCACGGTGTACAAGCGCGGCGCGGAAGAGGTGGTGCGGCGGCTGCGCGGGTGACTGACGCAGCAATTGGGGGCGGGCGTTTGCGAACGCCCGCCCCCATTCGCTGGCAATCCACCCTTACACGCCCGAGACCAGCTTCGGAGTCGACTCAGACGTGTCGTACACCGGGGCGCTGAGTGCGGCGTTCTTCACACGGCTGATCGCGTCCAGGCAGCCGTCGCGGCGGACGTAGCCCTCGCCGGAATCCGCGATCGTTCGGTTGTTGTCGGCCAGGAGCGCCCACCGCCACTCGCCGGCCTTGTCCTTGGTCATCCAGAACTTCGCCATTCGTCCTCCCGTTCAGGTTCGCAGGATCCCACCCAACCACTTCTACCAGCGGCTATGGGCTCAGCCCGTGTGGCAGGCGAGCGAGCAGTGCTTGCAGCCGTTCGCCGTCTTCGGGTACGTCTTCTTCGCCTCCGTGACCGCACCCTCGCACGAAGTGAATTCGCCCAGGTACTTCCTGTTTGTCTCGGACGGCATCCAATCGCACCCCTGCTTGTGCACCTCGTGGTCGCCGGTCTTTACCTGCGCCACCGTGTTCACGTAGTACTTGGAAGCCATGCTGCACCTCGTCGTTCGGGGATTCAGGGCGCCGATCAGCACCCGGGGCCAGCGATCTCACCACTGGCTCCCATCACAGAGGGACAGGAAGGGACTGGATTCTCATTCCAGCTCACCAACCGTGCGGGTCACGTGTACGAGCGCGGCAGGGGATCGGTGGTGTGGCGGCTGCGCGAGTCAGCGACGGAGGAACGGGAGCGGCCAGCGATCCAGAGGGGACCGCCGGCAGTTGCGTGTTCGTCCAGAGTAAGCGCGACTTGCGTCCGGAGTGGCCTTCGCACCGGGCTGATTAGAACGAATCGGGGTCGGTCTTCTGGGCCGTAGCAACGGCGTTCGTGAACCGCTTATCAAAATGGCTCAGCAACATTTCGACAAACCGCCCATGATAGACAGCGTAGATAACGGTGGACAGTTTCTCATCTTTCCGCTTCAAAATCCCGAAGCGCAACTCACCTGCATGAATCTCCGGGCGAAGCCACGCCTTGAACGCCCATTGATCTGGTGTGTGAGTGAAATCCCCGTCGCTGTCGTAAGACCACGTCACGATTTCATCCTCATCGATTGCTGTGCGAATTGCGTTGAGAAGATCAGTCGGATTGCTGGTTGAAACGATCACTGCCATGGGTAAATCTCCTTGCCAATGCTCTTGAGGGACGCGACCGATGCCAAACTTGGTGGTTTCGGTTCTCCTCTTGTCGAAAGCCGTTCTTCGCAAGCGACCGCCCTGCACCGCTGGCCAGCAGTGGTCAGCCAGATCGCCGGTTCGATTACGTAGAGGGACAGGCCGGCTCCGGATTCACACGGCCGCGGACTGATTCACATCGAGAGTGCGCGATTCCGCGCATCGATTCCCATATCCGAACACGCGCAGCGGGGCCGATGGAGGCCGCCAATCCGCTCAACTGCTGGTGGATAAACACGATGGAGAACGGGCGCGTACCGGGCACGGATCGTGTCTTTCATCCGTCCGTGGCCAGCGACTGAAACGTTTGTCGGCGCGGCTGAATCCGAGACCGAGGCACCCGCGTACGGCGGGGCAGCCTCCGCCCGTAGCCATCGAAAATCCCCTACCCCGCAGATCGATGTTCACGATGCGATTGACCGCCCTCTTCCCCGCCCTCGCGGCCGCCGCGCTGCTCACGGGCGCCGTCACGCCGCACGCGGACGCGCAGTCGGCCCCGCGGCAGACGGCGGCCGCCGCTCCGGCAGCGGCGAGCGCGTCGCTCTTTCCGTCGGACGCGGACCTCCAGACGATGCTCCGCTACCTCGTGGAAGACGGGGCGACGCCGGGGATCGTCGTCGGCATCCTGGAGCCGGACGGGTCCACGCGCATCCTCTCCGCCGGGAGCGCCGGCGAAGGCGCGCGGCCGCTGGGACGGCAGACGGTGTTCGAAATCGGGTCCATCAACAAGACGTTCACGGGCACCCTCCTGGCCGACATGGTGGCGCGCGGCGAGGTCAAGCTGGACGATCCCGTCCAGAAGTACATGCCGGAGGGCGTGCGCGTGCCGTCGAGAAACGGGCGCCAGATCACGCTGCTGGATCTGGCCACGCACCGCAGCGGCCTGCCCCGGCTGCCCAACAACTTCGTCCCCGCGGACACGGGCAACCCGTACGCGCAGTACAGCGTGCAGACGGTCTACGACTTCCTGAACAGCCACGAGCTGCGGCGCGACATCGGCGCGGAGTTCGAGTACTCCAACCTGGGCGTGGGGCTGCTGGGCATCGCCCTGGGGCGCGCGGCGGACACCAGCGTCAAGGAGCTCATCCGCGACCGCATCGTGCAGCCGCTGGGGATGCGGATGACGGGGTACGAGCGCGAGGGCGAGATGGCGGCGTGGCTGGCCAAGGGGCGGCATCCCAGCGGCCGGCAGGCGCCGTACTGGGACGCCAGCGAGGCCATCGCCGGCGCGGGCGGGCTGCGCTCCACCGTGGACGACATGCTGCTGTACCTGCGCGCGCAGCTCAGCCCGCCGGACAACGACCTGGGACGCGCCATCCGCACCGCGCAGCAGGTGCAGCACACCTTTTCCACCGGCCAGGCGATCGGGCTCAACTGGTCGGTCCGCAAGGCCGGCGGGCGGAAGGTCATCTCGCACAACGGGGGCACGGGCGGCTTCAACACCTACATCGGCTTCGACCCGGAGCGGCGCACGGGCATCGTCATGCTCACCAACACGGGCGGCTTCGAAGACGACTTCGCCGTGGACTTCATGATGCGCGGCGCGCCGCTGTCCCTGCCGGAGGTGACCGTCGCCCGCAACGTGCTGGCCCGCTACCCCGGCACGTACGAGGTGGCCCCCGGCCGGGCCATGGTCGTGCGGCTGGAGGACGACGGGGCGATGACCATCCGCGTGGGCGACAACGTGCGGTTCCGGATGTACCCGGAGTCGGATTCCACCTTCTACCTCAAGCGGGCGCCCTGGCGCGTGCGCTTTACCCGCGACGCATCCGGTGCGGTGGGCGGGCTGGTGCTGAGCGTGGACGGCAACGAGCAGGTGGCGCGCCGGGTGAGCGGCGCCACGCCCGCCGCGCCCCAGGTGCTCGACGTGCCGCTGACGGCGGAGCAGATGGCATTGTACGAGGGCACGTACGCGCTGCAGGCGGACGGCCGGACGCTGGAGGTGCGTGTGTTCGTGCAGGACGGGCGGCTGATGGTGCAGCCCGGGGGCCAGACCACCACGCGGCTGCGCGCCCAGGGCGACCACGCGTTCATCCCCGAAGCCGACGCCCGCATCCGCTTCGTCTTCACGGTGGAGAACGGCCGCGCCACGGCCGCCACCCTGCACCAGGGCGGCCGCACCATCCAGGGCGCGCGCCTGCCGTGACCGGCTGAGGGGATCGTCCGGGAACGCGAATCGGCCGGCGATGCACACAGCATCGCCGGCCGATTCTCATCCGGGCACCAGGCGAGCAGCCGGTCGATACGAAATCCGAAAACCGGCGTTGGCCATTCCCCCGCGACGTGCATCTGGGGCTCCGGCGCGGGCACACTCTTACCGATCGCGATCGTGTGGATGATGTGCCAGG
>DATING010000084.1:0-2964 GCA_035474555.1 Longimicrobium sp.
CGCTCAGGATGGAGATGCAGGAGCAGGGTACCTATCACATCCGGGCGAACGGAGAGGCGGTCTTGCAAGCAAAGAGTTATGATATTGCCCTGCAGTCCGACCCCCAAGGCTCAGACGGTGAAACGGTACGGGGACGCGCTACGAATCCGGGATCCGGGTTTCAGGTCGACTTCACCGTCATTCCGGGGGCGATGGGCAGTGATGTGGTTCCGGCGGCGGTTCTAGCTGTAACGATGCTCATGGATCCGAGTCCCAGTACGACCCCGATCGTGTGGACTGCGGAAGATTGTAGATCGGCTGCTGACAAGGCGTGCGGAAACCGCGAAGTGACGAAATGCGAACTTGTAACTAAAAGCAGAATTGTCATGAGTCCGGGCAGTACTAAGCAAGAATTTTATCAGGAATGCACGTGGAAGTGTGGCCATGTTCAAGGCGGCGGGGGATGAGGACAGTAGTTGGGTAATTCCTCAAGCATTAAAGCTTGGCGCCCGCGTTCCGGTCACCATACGCCACGGTGGCTAAGAGTTGGCGGCACGCCTTCCGGGTTTCAGATGGCGCAAGCGGCTCGGTTGTCCGGTCGGCATATCTAATATGCGCAAGCTCTGACCAAGCCTCACGAAAACCCTCGGTGTACGAAACCCGAGGTGTTAGGTCCGTGCGCCAACGACCGGCGTGGCTCGGGGCTGGGGGCGCTTTCCCGAGCCCCTCGCGCTCCGCCCTAAACAAGCGGGCTGGATCGGTCGACAGGCTTTTCCCGCCGGCTGAGGGATCAACCTCGCATTGAGCGTACGGGGACAGAGAACTCGCGCAGTCTCTGTCCCTCTCTTCTTTTCGTGGGGATCATGACGGCGGATGGATTGCTGCGCGGCGCGGGTCCGGAATATCTTCCAATGTTCGGGCACGGCGACCTGAAGTTCGTGGTGCTCAGCCTGCTGGCCGAGAAGCCGCGCCACGGCTACGAGATCATCCGCGAGCTGGAGGCCCGCTTCGGCGGCGCGTACTCGCCCAGCCCGGGCACCGTGTATCCCACGCTGTCGCTGCTCGAAGACCTTGGCTACGCCCGCGCCGTGGCCGAGGACGGCAGCACGCGCAAAGTCTTCGAGATCACGGACGAGGGGCGCACCTACCTGGAGGAGAACCGGCCGCTCGTGGACGAGATCTTTGGCCGGGTGGATGAGTTCGGCTCGTTCATGTTCGGCTCGGTGATGTCGGTGCTGGGCACCGCGTTCGCCGGGCTGGGGCGCGCCACCTTTCGCGCCGCCATGCGCCACCAGGGCGACGAGGAGTGGGTCAAGCGCGCCCGCGAGGTGATGGAGCGCGCGGCCCGCGACATCGAGGGCCTGAACTGACGATGGACGCCGACGACGAAGATCCCGATTCCGCCCGGCCCGCGCACCCGGTGTTCTACGGCTTCTGGCCGCGCTTTACGGTGGATGACGACGGGGACGATCCCGCGGACGTTGAGCCGGATTCGGCCGCGGCGGGGTGAAGGATCGCTCTCACACGGACGGTATGGAGGGACGGGGAACTCGCGGAGTCCCTGTCCCTCTCTTCTTTGCATGGAGGACGATGGCGGCGGATGGATTGCTGCGCGGCGCCGGTCCGGAATATCTTCCAATCCCTGGCCGCATCCGAAACTCTCCCGCTCCGCGAGCCGCGCATGCCCCGAATTGAACCGCTGGACCCCGCCGACATGCCGCCCGACGCGGCCGCCGCGCACCAGGCGCACCTGTCCGTGGGCCGCAGCACCAACATGAAGCGCACGCTGCTGCGCTCCGTTCCCGCGTTCGACGCGCTGATGACGTGGTATCCGCTGCGCGACACGGTCAAGCCTTTCCTGGGCGACCGGCTCACGACGCTGTTCGCCCACGCGGTGAGCTCCGAGACGGACTGCCTGATCTGCTCCACGTTCTTTCGCCGCATCCTCATCGATTCCGGCGAGAACCCGGATGCGCTGGAGATGGACGAGCGCGAGGCCGCGGTCGTGGCGTTCGGGCGGGCGCTGGCCGTGACGCCGCACCGCATGCCGGACGCCGTCTACGAGCGTGTGGCCGCGCACTTCAGCGACGAGCAGATAGTGGCGCTGGTGGCGTTCGGCGCGCTGATGGTGGCGACCAACGTGGTCAACAACGCGCTGGGCGTGCCCCTCGACGACTACCTGCAGCCGTACCGCCGGCAGCCGGCTTCCTCGGCGTCGGATTCCACGGCGGCTGATTCCACGGTGGCTGGCTCCACGGCGTTTGCGGCGGCGGAAGGGATCGGCGCCCATGGGTGAGTTCTCGGGGCGCGTCGCCTTCGTGACGGGCGCGGCGCACGGGCAAGGGCGCGCGACGGCGCTGGCGCTCGCCAAGGCCGGCGCATCCATCGCGGCGTACGACGTGGCGCGGCCGCTGGAGTACCCGGGCTACGGGATGGGGACGTCGGCGGACCTGGAGTCGCTCGTGGCGGAGTGCGAGGCCGTGGGCGCGGGGTGCGCGGTGTTCGCGGGCGACGTGCGCGACGACGACGCCGTCACCCGCGCGGTGGACGCGGCGGTGGAGCGGTTCGGGCGCATCGACATCCTGTTCAACAACGCGGGAATCTGCGGATACGGCCTGGCTCACGAGCTCACGGAAGAGGCGTGGGATGCCATGATCGACATCAACCTCAAGGGCGCGTGGCTGGTGGCCCGGCGGGTGATCCCGGTGATGATCCGGCAGAAGTCCGGCACCATCATCAACAACTCGTCCATCGCCGGGCTGCGGGGGATGGGGCGGCTGAGCCACTACGCGGCGAGCAAGTGGGGGCTCACGGGGCTCACCAAGTCGTGGGCCATCGAGCTGGCGCAGCACGGCATCCGGGTGAACGCCATCTCGCCGGGACCCATCGTCACACCCCTGCTGAGCGCCGCGCTCGCCGACCCCGAGGTCACCGCGTCCCTGGAGCAGGGAGTCCCCGCCGGTCGCCTGGGCACGCCCGAGGAGG
>DATING010000085.1:0-6271 GCA_035474555.1 Longimicrobium sp.
GCATAGAACGCCATGGTGATGCTCTTGCCGGAGCCCTGCGTGTGCCACACGACACCCGCCTTGTGGGAGCCGGGCTGCACCTCGTGGTCGCGCACCCAGATGGGCTCGTGCACCTCCACGTCCGATGTGGGTGAGGCCGCCGCCACGAGGGTGGCCCGGACGGCCTCGCGCGCGGCGTGGAACTGGTGATAGCCCGCGATTTTCTTGACGAGCGTTCCGCCGTCCGGTTCGAACAGGATGAAGTGCCTGACGTAGTCCAGGAACAACTCGGGGTGAAAGAAGCCGCGGACCAGCGTTTCCAGTTCGAACTCCAGCTGCGGCCGGTCGCGTTCGTGGCGCATGGTACGCCACGGGAGCATCCGCTCCGGGTCCGCGCTCAGGGACCCCATGCGCGCGGTCACGCCGTCGCTCACGACCAGCGCCTCGTTGGTCGTGAAGAGATCGGGGAGCTCGTCCTTGTAGGTCTGGACCTGGTTGAACGCGTCCCATACGTCGGTGTTCTCGTCCGCGGGGTTCTTGAGCTCGATCAGCGCCAGCGGCAGCCCGTTCACGAAGACCACCAGGTCCGGGCGGCGCAGTTTGTTTGTGCCTTTGACCGTGAACTGGCTCACGACCAGGAAGTCGTTGCGCGCCGGGTGCTCGAAGTCGATCAGCCGCGCCAGGTCCGTGCGTTTGCGGTCGCGGTCGGTGAACTCCACCGGCACGCCATCGAGGAGCAGGCGATGGAAGAGCCGGTTGCGTTCGATCAGTAGCGGATGGCTCACGTGGGCCGCGGCATGCGCGGCCTGTTCGATCGCGGCATCGGGAAGATGCGGAGTGATGCGGGCAATTGCGCTGCTTAGTCGGCCCTGCAGCACCACCTCGCGATAGTCGTTGCGCTCGGGGGCATCGCTGTCTGGCGTCATGTGTGGCCCGTGCGCCGTCTGCCAGCCGGCGCCGCGGAACCATCGGAGGCAGAGTTGCTCGAGTTCGTGCTCGGTCATCATTCGGGGGGCGGTAAGCTCATCGCCAAGGAGCCAGATCGGGCCTCGGCATTATAGAATCCCGGATCACGCCTCCATGAGCGCCACCAGCAGAGCCTCGATGGATTCATCGTGCTCACCGGCTGGATACCAAATCGGGAAGATGTTGGAAGTGGCGAGTTCCTTCGTACGCGCGACGCGATCGACGCCATCAGCAAGTTCGAGAAAGGCGTAGTGCCGAGGGAGATTCGCGCCTCCCTCCTCAGCGACAACCCCCTGCATCGCCCGTAGCGTTCGATCAACGGTTAGACGGCACCCCAGGAACAGTAGCGAGCGACCAAAGATGAAGCGTGAAAAGAACCGCTTGACCGCGCCCTCGTCGGCGTATACGCGGTCGTATTCCGTGGCAAGCAGGACACGGTCGGTGGTGGCCTCGCAGCTGCCGTGCATCTTGATCAGCAGGCGACCGCCTTCGGCCACCAGGCGAACGGCCTCGGGTAACGCCTTACCAAGCACCACGCGGTCGAAGCCTTGATGTGAGCGAGCAAAAACCCGTTCAAGGACTGTGTCGAAGTTGGTGGTAACCACGTGCGAATCGGGAAAGAGAACGGGAAGCCATTGTATGGGCCCACAGATCTCGTTGGCACACCCGAATCGGGCTTGCAAATGCTCAGAAAAGAGGTTCGGTCCCAAGTCGTCATACAAGGCTTGCGCGGCGCCTTCGTAGTCGCCGCTACTCAGGAGCCCCTCGAGGTGGTCTGCGGTTACGTGTGAGTCCGCCTGAACGCTCCAGAGATAGGAGGTCCAATCTGGGTACCCGCTGGGGATCGACATTCCGGCGCCCACGCATGGCAATACCGTCCCGCCTTGATACGCACGCTTGAGTGACGCAAAGCGGTCTGCGTTGATATGCGCAGCAAGAATGTCTTCGGACCTCTCTAGCATCCGCTGCTTGCGTTGTCCAACCCACTCGTCGAACGAGAGCTTGTAGGTAGCCGGTTCAAGCTCCGAAAGGATCCGACTTCGCTGGAATACCGAACCGACGATGTTGACCTCGCCTTCACTGTTCAACTCGTCATGATATACGGAGCGGAGAAATTCCACTGGTCCGCTCCTCAAACGGGCTGATTCAAGGAAATCTCCCCCGAAATCAACCTGGGTAGCATGGTGTCCCGGAGTTGAACTAACGTTTCGTTCTGCCTGAGGTTGAACGAGATACGCTGGCGCAAGGGCACAGTAAGCGCGTCGAACCGTTCCAAAATCTCACGCGGAGGGACGACACTTAAAAGTCCGGCAAGCTTTGAGCGGTTCAGTTCTGTTTGCCCGGTGGATCCCTCTCCAAGCTGCTCAATTTCAGATTGGCGCCGAGCGAGTTCAAGGCCAAGGAAGTTCCATGTTATCGACGGGCCGCTACGCACGACGGTTACATGGGAGTCTGCAATTGCAGGTTCAGATAGATGGAACACTTGGGCAACACGCCCCAGTGTTCCAACGCCAGTTGAATTCACGAGCACGTCTCCAGTGCAGAGTTCTCGTCCGCGGACGCTACGCACATTCGCATCGTGCCGCCTTGCTTTGGAGAAGTCGAGGATGTTATCGCGAATGCACTTCTGATTGATGACGAGTACACCCGCCTCGTCTGTATACTTAGGCGCGATGCCGCGGCTCAAATAGGTAGTTATAGACCCTATAGCTTCGACCTGCCACGTTTGTGGGATATTCCCGAGTTCTGAATGAACGAATGCGTCTGGGAATAGTTTCGCGAGCTCGGCCAAACCCTCATATCGCTCCCTACTCAGTGCGTCCAACTCCTCCTCGGCTTGGCCACTCACAGCGCACATGGCAGCGCGTACCGCGTCGCGGCCCTCGGCGCGCGCGGCCACCTTTGCGCGCACTGGTAGGAAATCGACGAACCATGCTTTGAAGATAATCTGCACGACCTGTTCGAGTGTCCTGTTGAGTCGTCGGTTGTGGAGCGAAGCACGATGCAACGAGCGGAGAATGTCGACTGCCGAATCCTGAACTTCTCGGGATGGAAGCGATATTTGTACAGTGTCGGCAAATTTTGTAAACTGGAATCGGGCAACACCCGTATGTTGAACCTGGTGCTCCCACATCATCCCAGCATTGTACATCCATCGCAGATACCAGAATACATATTCCGGATTAGCTTTTTTTGAGTCTATACGGACAAACCGAGCGAAACTTGCGCAAGTCGCTGGATGCTCGAACTCCTCGAGGAGTTCGGCGGAAATGAGCAGCACGCGCCCGGTGGGTCTTTCGCGCGTGCCGCCGGCCGTCTCAATGACTAGGTCGTTCGGCTGGAGTGTCCGCCGTGCAATGGACGAGGGTTTGAGGTAACACAGCGGGACGCCTGAGACAGCCCCGTTCTCCACATCGGGGAAGTCTCCACCTCTGATCACGCGGCACGGCACAGTTCCAGGAACCTCGTGCTGAGGCCCCCAATCGCCATCTCGCGTTTCTTCGATTAGCGTCCGAAGCAGCACTCGATCAAACTGCATAACCACACGCGTCTAGATTTTTCCGGATGCGCTCCTCCAGGCGCGCGCCCTCCTCAAACTGTTCCTGTAACGTCGCGGCCAATCGTGCCATCTTGTCCCTGAACGGCTCATCGTCATGCTCGGTGTCCTCTGCACCCACATAGCGTCCGGGTGTGAGCACATGGTCATGCCCGCGAACCTCCTCCCGCGTGGCGCTCTTGCAGAAGCCTGGAACGTCTTCGTAGTCCTTGCCCTGCTGCCATGCGTGGAAGGTGTCCGTGATGCGCCGGATGTGCTCGCGCGTAAAGTCGCGCAGCACACGGTCCTTCATGTAGCCCATCTGCCGGGCGTCGATAAATAGAATGCGGCGATGCCGGTCAGCGAGTTTGCGGCCGTCCACCTCGCGCGCCGCCTTGGTGCGGGTCAGAAACCAGATGCAGGCGGGGATCTGCGTATTCGTGAACATTTGCCCGGGGAGCGCCAGCATGCACTCCACCAAGTCCTGCTCCACGAGCGCCTTGCGGATCTCGCCCTCACCGCTCGCGGTGCTACTCATCGAACCATTGGCCAGTAGCAGCGCCATACTCCCCCCATGCCCGAGATGATGGAGCATGTGCTGAATCCACGCAAAGTTCGCGTTGTTCTGCGGGGGTGTGCCGAATTGCCAGCGCGGGTCGTTCTCGAGCTTTGCGTTCCACCACTCCTTCATGTTGAAGGGCGGATTGGCCATCACGAAGTCGGCGCGCAGGTCCCGATGTTGGTCTGCAGTGAACGAGTCCGCCGGCCCCTCGCCGAAGTCGAACTCAATGCCGCGGATGGCCATGTTCATGGCCGCCAGCCGCCACGTGGTGGGATTGCTCTCCTGTCCGTATACGGAAATTTGCCCCAGCTTTCCGCCGAACTCCTCTACGAACTCCTCGCTTTGCACAAAGAATCCGCCCGATCCCATCGCCGGGTCATACACGCGGCCGCGGAACGGGCGCAGCATGCGCACGATCAGCGAAACGATGGTCTTGGGCGTGTAGTACTGGCCGCCCTTCTTGCCCTCCGCGAGCGCGAACTGCCCCAGGAAGTATTCGTAGACGTGGCCGAGGATGTCCTTGCCCTTCAGGTTCAGCGGCCTTCCGTTGTGCTCCTCCGCGTGGAAGTTGGCGTCGCTGAACAGGTCGATGAGCTCTCCCAGCTTGTGCCCGTCCACCTGCATCTGAACGAACAGTTCTTTCCTGAGGACGTTCTTTAGCTTGGAGTTCTCGCGCTCGATCGCCTCCATGGCGTTGTCGAGCAGCCAAGGAACGGAGCGCATCCGCTCGGGCTTGCCGTCCGCCGTCGTCCACGGGAGGTTCGCGCCCGTCGCGAGCTTCGCGGAATCGCGCAGCGACTGCCAGCGGGCCTCCACCGGGACCCAGAACACGTTCTTCTCGGCGTAGTAGTCGCGCTGCTCCAGTTCGGCCGCCACGGCCTCCTGCCACTCCGCGTCGCTGTCGTAGTCGTCGCGCGGCAGGTAGTAATCATCCTCGGGATTGGTGAACTGCCGCCGAAGCTCTTCTTGCCGCTCGTCAAACGAGTCGCTGACGTACTTCAAAAAGACGAGGCCCAGAATGACGTGCTTGTAGACAGCGGCATCCAGAGACGGAAGCAGCTTGTTGGCGGACGTCCAGAGCTTCTTATCGAACTCGTTTAGAAAGTCTTGCTCGGTATTCATGAAGTGCCGCAGGTGGGCTCTAGGGGCCGCTCGAAAGAGGTCAGGCCCGAAACATACGACCCGTAAAAAAGCACGAATCTGGTCTTACGGCAAGTTGCCGCGGAACGGGCAGATGAGGGCAACAAAGACGCGAGGGAGCACCGGCCGGTGCTCCCTCGCGTTTCCATCCATCGGGACAGGCGCCGGCTCAATCCGCCGCGACCGTCTCCTCCGCACCCATGGTCCTCGGCAGCGTTTAACACCACGTCCGCCAGCAGGTACACCTCACCGCCGCGGTGGCGGAACCCGGCTGCCGCATGCCGGCCTCGATGGCGCAGGTCGACTCCAATCCCCAGCGTGCCGGCGTACTCGCGCACGTCCTGCGTGGTCTTCATCGAGCAGAAACCTGGGGCCGCACAGTCAGGGGCGGTCCGGTTCGGGGGCTGGCGCGAGCGTTCCGCATCCCTCGCCGAGGGAGATCCACGGCGCTGCGCGCAGCAGCCGTCGCAGCCGCCGCATCGTTTGCCCCAGGCCGTGGTAGTGCCGAAGGTTGAGGAACGGCGACCGGGTGCGCAGCCGTGGCTGCCCCGGGTCTACCTCCCAGGGGTGCAGGTAGAAGAGCACCGGCTCGCCGCGCCGGCGCAGCGCGCGAAAGGCGGCGCGGACCACGGCTTCG
Source organism: Longimicrobium sp. (assembly GCA_035474555.1). Classification (GTDB taxonomy): domain Bacteria; phylum Gemmatimonadota; class Gemmatimonadetes; order Longimicrobiales; family Longimicrobiaceae; genus Longimicrobium. The sequence continues at coordinate 5,821 of DATING010000085.1, forward strand.
GGAAGGAGGCGAAAGTACGCGCCCCCGGCGAACGGCAGGTTGCCCAGCGGCGTGGGAAAGGTGCTGACCGGCCACTCCCACAGCCCGGGGCGCACCCGGTACGGCAGCCGCGGCGCCCCCGGGATGCCGTAGCGATGGTTGCGGACGGGAAAGATGCTGGAGTCGTGCACGATCCCGTGGTCCCGCAGCACGTCCAGCGCCCACCCGGAGGCCTGGGTGATGGAGAAGTACGGCGCGCGGTACGCGTCCACCCGCTTTCCCGCGATGGACGAGAGGAGCCGGATGGACCGCTCCAGGTCGTCCGCGAACTCGGCGGGCGTCTGCCGGTACACGAACCGGTGCTCCATCCCGTGCGTGGCCAGCTCGTGCCCGCCCGCCAGGATGGCCTCCACCAGGCGGGGCGCATGCCGCGCCACGTCGCCCAGCACGAAGAAGGTGGCGCGCGCGCCCT
>DATING010000086.1:0-5149 GCA_035474555.1 Longimicrobium sp.
AGCTCAGGATCTGCTCGTGGAGGGGAGCAAAGTCGTTAACAACAACTTCCTGCTGAAGATACTCCTTTCGTCGTTCGAGAAGTTTCTGCTCGCGCTCATAACTCACGCGTTCAATGATTTGATCTAGGAGAATGAGGCTAAAAGCAGTGACACTCACGATCGCGAGAAGAGCCTCCTGTTCTTTGAAGAACAGTCGGTGATCGTGCGTTGACGCATTCCGCCAATCGCGCCGGTAGTTGGAAAATAGCTGGAGCGCACGCTGCGTAAGAACTTTGTTATCAAGGAAGTACCGCTCAATATCATGGGGACGGAGCTTCCCTCCGTCCGCGCCGGTAAAAACCTGGTATGCTTCTTTGAGCATACCTTCGAACGCTTGGTTCGTTCGATAGATGACATCGTTGAGCAGATCGTCCTCCTGCTCTCGTCGCGCACGAAGTAGCCATCGTTCAGCTACCTCGACATGACGGACAGCAGCACGCAATCCTTCAGCGGAAGGATGGCGATGGAGGCTTTGGATCTTTGTGCTGATCTCAGCAAGCAAATCCATCTGGTTCATCCGTCAAATGGGTGGAGCACCTCACCGCACGCGCGAGACTTTCATTACCACTAGCACCGGCTGATCAGTAAGTAACGGAGATCAGCCCTCGTCGGCGACCCGCGGATCTTCCAGCGGCGTGCCCGCGTGGCACAGCGGGCACTCGTCCGGCGCCCACAGGCTGAACCCTGAGCGACCAACGGCCTCCACCGGGATGCCCTGCGCCGCGAAGTGCGCCTCCGCCGCGTCGCCCAGCACCAGCAGCGCGCCGACGGCCACGACCGATGCACCGATGGCCGTCAGCGCCTCGGCGGTGGCGCGCACGGAGGAGCCGGCGCTGATCACGTCGTCCACCACGGCCATCCGCTCGCCCACGGCGCGGCCGTGCAGCGCGGGGGGCAGCCGGTAGCGGGCGCGGAAAAGGCCGGGATCGGCGGGCGCGGGGACGGGCTCGGTGAAGTAGAAGGCGGCGCCCAGCACCGTCGCCACGGCCTGCGCGACGAACGCGCCGCCCAGCAGCGGCCCGCAGACGGCCGTAGGGGCGTGCGGGCGGAGGCGGCCGGCGAGCGCGGAGACGAGCGGCGCGAGGGCACGCGTATCCACGAACATGCCGTCCAGCGTGAGCCACAGGTCCGTGTGGTAGCCGGACTCCAGGAGAAAGTGGCCGCGGCGCGCCGGGAGCGCATCCAGCACGTCGGCCGTCACGATCCCTCGAGCGCCGCGCGCATCACGTCCAGCGGCGGCTCCATCCCCCACCAGCGGCGAAACGCGGCGGCGCCCTGGTGCAGCAGCATCTCCTTGCCGTCCGCGGCGGGGATGCCGCGCGCCCGCATCTCGTGCACCCAGCGCGTCTCGCCCCGCGCGTACACCAGGTCCAGCGCCGCGCCTACGGTCACGCGCGCGGCATCCGGATCCAGCGGGAGCGGATCCTCCGCCCGGAGCCCCAGCGAGGTGGAGTTCACGGCCAGGTCGAAGCGCTCGCCCGCCAGCGCATCCGCCCCCTCCACCACGTCGATGTGCACCCCCGGCGTGCGGAAGCGCTCGGCCAGGGCACGGGCGCGCTCCGTCGTGCGGTTGGCGATGACGATCCGCTCGGGACGCGCATCCGCCAGCGCGCACAGCGTCGCGCTCGCCGCGCCGCCCGCACCCAGCAGCAGCACCCGCGCCCCCGCCGGCGCGCGGCCCAGCAGCGCGGCGACGGCGGCGGATGCGCCCGCCACGTCCGTGTTGTCGCCGGCGACGACGTCGTTCTCCATCCAGTACGCGTTGCAGGCGCCCGTGCGCCGGACGGCGTCGCTGGGACGGTCCACCGAGCGCGCGGCGAGCGCCTTGTGCGGCACCGTCACGTTGCCGCCGCCCCCCGCCCGCGCGATGCCGCGCAGCAGGCCCGGGAGCTCGTCCGCGCCGCAGCGGAGCGCGACGAAGACGGCGTCGAGCCCCAGGGCCTGGAAGGCGGCGTTCTGAAAGGAGGGGGAAAGCGAGTGCGAGACGGGGTCGCCCAGCAGGGCGAACAGCCGGGTGCCGGCCGTGACGGCCCTCACGGGTGCAGGATGGGCTCCAGCCGGTCCAGCGCGTCCGCGATGAGCGACCACAGCTCCTTGTACGTGCCCTCGTACACCTCCTCCGGCCCGCCGAACGGGTCGCGGACGGAGTAGCCCCGGTCCTCGCCGGAGGCAAAGTCGCCCAGGGTGCGCACCTTGTCGTCGCCGCCCAGGCGCCGCACGCTGTCCACGTGGCTGGATCCCATCGCCAGCACCAGGTCCGCCCAGGCCACCAGCTCCGGCGTGAGCGGCTGGCTGCGGTGCGCGTCCAGGGGCACGCCGTGGCGCGCGGCCACGCTCACCGCGAACTCCGACGCCCCGTCGCCCGGGTGCGCGGCGATGCCGGCCGAGGCCACCTGCACGTGCTGCCAGCCGCGCCGGTCCAGCTCCTGCCGGGCGATGCCCTCGGCCAGCGGCGAGCGGCACGTGTTGCCCGTGCAGACGAAGAGGATGTTGAACGTGGTGGTCCGCGGCGTCTTTGTGCCCGCCTGCTGGCTCATCTCCGGTCCCATCGCGAGGTCGCGCTCCGTCCGGTCGCTGTGCGTGCGCATCGGGAGGATGCGCGTGTGCGGACAATCTATCCACTCCCGCAAGCCGCGTACAACCGCACCCTCACCGGCAGTCCCGCACGGCGGATGTGAGATCGCGGCGGCACGGTCTCTCCCCGCCCCCCGCACCCTCCGCGTGAGGCCATCCGTTCTCGGTGGATGAGTCTCGGTGGATGAGTCTCGGTTGAAGGGTCTCGGGTGGTGGGTCTCGGGTGGATGAGTCTCGGGTGGATGAGTCTTGGGTGGATGAGTCTCGGGTGATGCGGGACGCGGGCGAGGCGTCCGGTCCTCAGCTCGACGGTGGCCGTTCTCCCGTGACGTCATCGGGTGTCCCGCGCGGGCATACGTTTACCGATCGCGATCAGGTGGTGTGTGCCAGGTCACACATCCGCCTCCGCCGCGGCGGTCTCGCCTGTACTGCCTCCTCCAAAAAACGCGGATGCCGTCCCCTCGCCGGCAGCAGATTCACTGCCAAGGATCTCTGGCATCCTGCCGTTCGCCGTCCGATTCGCGTCCGGTCATCGCGATCACGATCATCCAGCTACGCGGCCTCACGAACCCTGTCCGTGCGAAGAGCCATGCGCCGCGATGGCTGGGCGCGAATCGGCCAAGGCGTGCGCGAGGCATCAGGCCCCTGGTAGACCGGTTGCTGCCGGCGAGGGGACAGCATCCGCGTTTTGGGAAGCAGGGGGTTGGCCGCACGGCGCGGAGGCCGCCCCGGCACGGCATCTACCTGATCGCGATCCGTGAAAGGCGGCCCTGACCGAAGTCCGAGCATCGGCTCCCCGGACCGGACACGCACCGGCGCGCCATGGAACGTTTCGGCCAGAAATGGCCAACATCGAACTCAGGGGGAGGATTGATCGGCGGGACGGACGGTGACCTCCATCATCATCCCGCTCCCCAGCACCACCGGGATGGACTGCTCCGGCCGGCCGGGGCGCGCGATGACCAGCGTGTACTCGCCCGGGGGAAGCGACGGCCAGGCGACCACGCCGCGGTCCCCGGCCACCACCGACGGCTGCTCGGGGCCGATGCGGACGACCGCGCCCCGCACACCCCGGCCGCGCGCATCCAGCACCCGCCCGGACAGGCGCGCCGCGTCCGGCCCCGGCCCGAACGGCTGCTCCTCCGGCCGCGAGCGCGACGTCCAGCGCGGGATCATGATGCGGATGTCCCGCAGCGCCGCCCCGCTCTCCGGCAGCTGCGCCGTGGCGTTGCCGCGCCGGCGCGCCGCCGTCGCCACCAGCGCCACCCGCGCGCCCGGCGTGACCCCGCAGAGCGCGTAGACGCCGCGCCCGTCCGCCGCCACGATCGCGCGGAACGAGGCGCCGCTCCCCGGCGCGCCCGCCCAGCGGCCCTCCACCTCCGCGCCCGCCAGCCGCACCGTGGCTCCGCCGGAGTGCACCCATCCCACCAGCGCCGCGCCGAAAAACCCGCCGCAGGAGCGGGCCAGCACGTCCACCGGGCGCGGGAGCACCACCGTCCGCGTCTCCGTGCCCCCCGACGGCGGGGTGATGGGAAGGCGCAGCGGCTCTAGCCCCGCCTCGTGCAGCGCCGGCGGACGCACGCGCAGCCAGCCGGGGCCGGACGGCACCCGCTCCAGCCGGTACGCGCCCGCCGAGTCCGTGTACGCCACGACACCCGCGCCGTCCACCGACACCTCCACCCCCGGCACCGGCTGCCGCGTAAGCGTGTCGATCACCGTGCCCGCTACCGTCGCCCGGGCGCCGCGGCTGGCGATCCCCGCCACGTCGCCGCCCTGCTCCACCAGCGACACCATCCGCGGAAGCGCGTCGTCCATCCGCTGGGCCAGCAGCACCGGCATGCGGATGTACCAGCGGGCCACGATCCACCGCCCGTCCGCCGCCTGCGCGAACTCCACGCGCCCGCCGATGTCTTGCACCGTCCCGCCCCACCGCAGCCCCGTGTACGTGTACTCCAGGTAGCGCAGCCGGGCGCCGTCGCGGTCCATCCACAGGATGCCGTGCACGTCCGGGACGCCGCGGCGCTCCACGGGCGCGAACTCCAGCCCCGCCATGCCGTCGCGGTCGCCCTCGCCGGCGCGCAGGCGAAAGCAGTGGTGGTCCAGGAAGGCATTCGAGAGAAGCGTGGCCGCGTCGGGGGCGTGGAATGCGACGGAGTCCCCGTCCGAGTGCACCCATCCCGTGGCGGCCAGGCGGTCCAGCGGCGTGGCCGTGAACGGCGTCCGCGCGCGGCCGGGGACCGTCCAGCGCTGCTCCTGCTCCACCCCCAGGTCGTCCAGCCGCAGCGCCAGCCGGTAAAGGCGCGTCTCGTATCCCACCCCCTCGCCCTCCGCGCCCAGCGTGGCCGCCGTGAGCGCCTTGCGGGCCTCCTGCCAGGCGACGGCTGTCTGCCCGCTGCCATCCGGGCGCAGGGTGCACTCGCGCGCGCGGCCCGTCGCCCGCACGGGTTGCAGCACGATGCGCGCGCTCCCCGCCTCCAGCCGGTGCACGAGGGTCTGCCCGTCCTCCACGCGCAGCGGGGGCGAGGTGATGGTCGTG
>DATING010000087.1:0-2998 GCA_035474555.1 Longimicrobium sp.
GGCTGGCTGCAGGGCGACGGGCTGCACGGGCTGCTCTCCGCCGTGGCCGCGGGGGCGACGCCGGCGCCGTTTCCGTTCTACGCGCGGGTGGCGGAGCTGCTGGTGGCCACGGGGATGGACCGCGTGCTCTCCGTCGTCATCCCGCTGGTGGAGGTGGGCGTGGGGCTCGCGTTCCTCACCGGCGTGCTGCTGGTGCCCGCCGCCATCGGCGCCACGCTGCTGAACGTGAATCTGGTGCTCTCCGGCGTGGCCACCCTGCGCTTCGACGGGCGGATCATCGCCCTGCAGATCCTGCTGCTGCTGGCGTGGCGCGTGGCCGGGTACCTGGGGCTGGGCACGCTCGCGCGGCGCGGGTGGAGGGATGGGCACGGCGGCGGGCGCGGGCATGGACCCGTCTCTGGCACTGCGTAGAGGCCCTCACCCGGTCTCGCTGAGGGGCCCTCACCCGGCCTCGCTTAGGCTCGTCCACCCTCTCCCACAAACTGCGTGGGAGAGGGTGTATACCCCAGGCCGTGCCGGGTGGCGGAGTCCGGGCGGATGCGTGCTTTTTCGTCCCCCCGCCGTTGTTTTCCTGAGGGAGGTGCCGCCGATACCATCCCGTGCTCGGTCCCGTGGCGCCGACCGAAGGATCTACTCGCCCGCGTTTGACCTCCGCGTCGCCGCTCCACGGCTCGCCTCCAGCGCGGTTTTCCTGCCCGCCCGCACAGCCGCGCGAGAAGAGCGCATCTGTCCGCCCTCCTGGTCGATGATCACGTGCTTGCGAGGAACGCCCCCTGCGCTGATCATGGAAGCGACGACGTTCACTCCGGCGGAGGGGAAGGCGGATGGCAGACGCAGGCACGGCGACGGGGCGCGTGATCAGCGACGAGGCGGTGCGGACGGCCACGGGCCGCGGGTGGGACGAGTGGGTGTCGCTGCTGGACGAGCGCGGCGCCGCGGAGCTCTCGCACAAGCAGATCGTGGCGCTGCTGGCGGACGGGTTGATCGAAAGCAGCTGGTGGCGGCAGTCCGTCGCGAACGGCTACGAAAAGCGCAAAGGCAAGCGCGCGCTGGGCGAGACGGCCGATACCGGCTTCCAGATCGGCGTGCGGCGCACCCTGCCGCTGGCCATGGACGACGCGTGGCGCCTGCTCACCTCGCCCGAGGGCGTGCGCGCGTGGCTGGGCGACGCCGACGGATTCGCGCTGGAGAAGGGCGCCACCTACACCACGCCCGATGGCGCGTCCGGCGAGATGCGCGTGGCCTCCGACCGCCACCTGCGCGTTACGTGGCAGCCGCCGGGCTGGGCGCGCGCCTCCACCATCCAGGTGCGCGTGATCCCCGCCGGCGCGAAGACGACCCTCTCGTTCCACGAGGAGCACCTTCCCGGCGCCGCCGAGCGCGAGGAGCGCCGCCGCCACTTCGAGGCCGTGCTCGACGAGCTGCAAAAACGCGCGGCACCGTGATGCAGTCCTTCCGCTAAACTCCGCACCGCCGCCGGCACCTCCCCGTGCCGCGGTGGTGTCCGCGGAGGCGGACAGCGTGAAGTTGTAGCCGCGAATCCATTCGCTCCCGGCCCACCCCGCTCCTCCTGGTATCCAGAGTTGCGATGGGACGCCAAGTCCACAGTTGTACCTGATCCGCCCCATATTTGCGGCCAGCAGATGATGCTTGGCCGCATCTTGATATCAATCTATCTGCTTGTATCCCTTGGATTTACAGGCGATCGGCACGCGCGGGGCCCGCAAGCTGCTTTGCCCGGCGCCGTGCAGGGACGGCCGATGGTGGGCAGTCCCGCACATCCAAACTTTCAAAAACCCCTCACGGGAAGCACATACATGTCCAAGTCCAAGCTCGCCTCGCCCCAGATGGTGATGAACAGCCGGATGATCTACACCAGCTGGATTCCGGCGGACCCGCAGGCGGCCGCCAGGCTGCTGCCCCCGGCGCTGCAGCCGGCGGCCAACGGCGCCATCTACATGAACCAGTACGTGGTGGATTCCGCGGAGCAGACCACCGGCTTCGGCGCGTACTCGCTCACGTACCTGGGGCTGGACGTGGCCGACCAGCCCGCGCCCGACGGCGTGACCCCAGGCCGCTTCTTTACGCACTACTTCAACTCGTCCGAGGTCGTGCGCGAGTACGCGGCGGAGCGCGGCGTGCCGGCCTCGCCGGGGCACACCACGCTGGAGCAGGCGGGCAACGTGCTCACGGCCACCACGTTCGTGAACGGGCAGCCGCTCATCCGCACCACGGCCGTCGTGGGCGACGTGGCGGACATCACGCTGGCGGGGCACCTGCGCTACATCACCCAGGTCAAGGACCGGCTGGTGAGCGGCAACTACCCGTACATCGGCGAGCTGGTGAGCCAGTTCACGGTGCAGTCCATCGAGTTCCTGGACCCGTCGCACCCCGTGTACGCCCTGCGCCCCGCCGCGCCCCTGCAGATCGTGGCCGGCAGCAGCTTCTACGCGCCGCGCGACTCGTTCGTGTACCCTGGCGGCGAGTACGACATGGGCCAGGCGGATCCCAAGGAGAAGAAGCACGAGGACCGCGTGCAGGTGGGGCAGCTGGCCGGCGTCTGACCTTCCGCGAACCCGCGGCTGGATGTACAATCGGAACGGCCGGGCCCGCGCGGGTCCGGCCCTTCCGCGCATGGCGTGTACGAGGGACCTTCCACGGAAAGCGACGAGATGGCCGAGCCGCTGGACGACGTGATGGATGAGCTTCGCGAGCAGGTGCGCAGCGAGCTGCGGATGGGGTTTGCGCCCGTGGACGAGATCGTGGACACGGCGCTGGACATGGTGGAGGCGGACGAGCCGGACCGGCTTCGCCCCATGACGGAGCACCTCCTGCGGACGGAGTCGCAAGCCAATCTCCGGGAGCAGGCCGCGTGGCCGGCGGTCACGGACTGCGACCGGCTGGACCTGGCCTTCGACGAGTTGGAGCGCCGGGGGATCGTGGCCCGCCAGCACTTTTCCTGCTGCCAAAACTGCGGCTCCCACGAGATCTGGGCAGA
>DATING010000088.1:0-6280 GCA_035474555.1 Longimicrobium sp.
TGGTCCGCGAAGACTCCGCCCGCGCGCGACCCATCCATCGCGCGATCGAAGTTCTCCCTTCCCCCATGCAGTTTATGGGGGAAGGGCCGGGGATGGGGGCCCTCGCCCGTGCACGATCTCCATCCACCCGAGAACGAAAATCCGCCCCTCCCCGGAAACCCGGAGAGGGGCGGATCTGCTTGCTATTCCCTATTACCTATTCCCTATTCCCTCACACCTGCCGTTACTGCTCACACGGCGCGTCCGGCCCGGCCACCGGCTTGTCCACCACCAGCCGCGCGTCGCGGTTGCCCACGGCCGTCGCCACGGCGGCGATGAGCCGGCTGGTGCTGGCCAGCTTGTCGTAGTCGATGTACTGCGCCTCGTCCGTGAGCATGTGGTAGTCGCTGTGGCCGCCCGTCGTGAAGAAGGTGACGGGAATGCCGTAGCGGGCATAGTTCGCGTGGTCCGAGCGGCAGTAGATCTGCTGCGGATGCCCCGGCGCGTCGTTGCCGTAGTCGAAGGTGAAGCCGAACGAGCCCGTGCGGTTCACCTCCTCCACCAGGTCGCCCAGCTGCGTGCTCAGCCGGCGCGAGCCCACCAGCTCCAGGTAGCCGGGGCCGCCCTTGGGCAGGTCCCCCGCGCCGCCGCGGCCCACCATGTCGATGTTCAGCTGCGCCACGATGCTGTCGCGCGGCACCGTGGGATGGTCCGTGAAGTACTCGGAGCCGTACAGGCCCTTTTCCTCGGCCGTGTGCCACACGAAGAGCACGGAGCGGCGCGGGCGGTTGGCGGACAGGTACTGGGCGATCTCCAGCACGCTCGCCGTCCCCGACGCGTCGTCGTCGGCGCCGTTGTACACGCTGTCCAGCCGCGCGGGGCCGGCGGCGCGGCGCGCGGCCAGCGCCTGGCGAAAGGCGGCCTCCCGCTCCGGCGTCATGGCGTTCGCCTCGCCGTCCACGCCCTCGGGGCGGAAGACGCGGTTGTAGACGAGCACGGAATCGTGGTCCACGGCCTCGTCGGTGGTGCCGTCGTGGTCGTTGTGGGCGCCGATGGCCACGTACTGCCCGCGCAGCGCCGGGTCCGACCCGGGGAGCACGGCGATCACGTTGCGCGAGGGGAACGGCAGCGGCCGGCTGAAGAACGAATACGATCCGTTCACCGTGCCGCCGGCCTCGCCCACGCGCAGCCCCGTGAGCGGCTTGCCCAGGAGCCGCGCCGCGGCCGCCTGCGAAACGATGACGGCCGGCGGAAAGCGCCGGGGGTCCACCGCCTCCTCGCCGTGCTCCATCTCCGTCCGATGGTCGCTCAGGAATCCGCGGATCCCCGCGTTGGTCACGTCCAGCGTGGCAAAGGCCAGCCCGGCCGCGTCGGCGTAGCGCTCGTAGGTGCGCCCGCCGCTCCAGAACGCGAACGAGGGCCGCCCGTCCGCGCCCAGCGGCCCGTCGAACACCACGAACTTTCCGGCCGCCTGCTCGGGCGAGATCATGCTCGACGGGTCGCCCACGCGGCCGCCGTACACCACGGGGACGTCCGCCGCCGTGAACGTTTCGCCGAAGAGCAGGATGCCGCCGTACGTGGGCACGGGGAGGAAGTCCGTCCCCTCCGCCAGCGCCTGTCCGCCCGCGCGCAGCGTCGCGCCCGGCGTGAGCCCCTGCTCAACCAGCGGCACGGCCTGGAAGAAGGTGCCGTTCTCCCCCGCCGGCTGCAGCCCCATGCGCCGGGCCTGGGCCGCGATGTAGTCCGTGCCCATCACGTTGCCGCGGGTCCCCGACTCGCGCCCCTTCATGGAGTCGGCGGCCAGCGTGTAGACGTGCGTGCGCAGGTCTCCCGGGCTGATGGCGGCGGCGGTGGGCCGGGCCGGGTGCGTGAGCGGTCCCTCGGGGTGCGGCGCCTGGGCCGCCGCGGGCGCGGCCACGGCGGCCGCCGCCAGGGCGAACGCCCAACGGGTGGTGTGCTTCAAGACAGTCGTGCTCCTGCCAGGGTTGCAACGCGGCGGGGCGCCGTCCAGCGCCCCGCATCGAGTCGGTCGATCGAACGAAATCAGGTGCCTTCGGGGCGCGGCGCGGGGCGGGCGGCGGCGCGGGCCAGGGCGTCGTTCTGGCTGGCCGCGCCGCGCAGCACCTCCACCGCCGCCTGGATCTGGCGGTCGCGGGGCACGCTGCGGCGGAACGACGCCGAGTCGCCGAACGCCATCTCCGCCACGCGCCCCTCCAGCAGCCGGTCCACCAGCGGGGCGCCGGCTTCGAAGGCGCGCGGGTCCACGCGGAGTCCGCGGCGCTCCAGGCGGCCGCGCAGGTCCTGCCGCAGGGCCGGGGTGGAGGTGAAGGTGGGCGAAGCGCCGGGGCTCAGGTCCACCGCCATCTCCATCAGCACCTCGTTCACCACGGCGCCACGGGGCGCCAGCAGCCGCATGAGCGCGCGCTCCGGGCCCACCAGCGTGTCGGGCGTCTGCAGCACGTCCGGCGTTACGCCGCCGCCGCCGTAGACGGGGCGGCCCGCGTCGCTGCGGAAGACGGGCTTGGCCGTGTCGCCCTGCACCTCCACCAGCCGCCCCTCGGCGTTCAACTGGCGGGGGCGCTGGATGGTGCGGCCGCTGGGCGTGTACCAGCGCCCCGTGGTGAGCTTGAGGGCCCAGCCGCCGTCCAGCTGAAAGACGTCCTGCACCAGTCCCTTGCCAAAGCTCTCCGTGCCGATGATCACGGCGCGGTCGTGGTCCTGCAGGGCGCCCGCGACGATCTCCGACGCGGACGCGCTGTTGCCGTCCGTCAGCACCACCAGCGGCGCCTCCGTCACCACGCCAGGCCGGCGGGTCGTGTACACGTCGTCGGGCGCGTTGCGGAAATCCGCGCGCAGCACCTCCTGCCCCTGGCGCAGGAACAGGCTGCTGATGCGCACCGCCTGGTCCAGGCTGCCGCCCGTGTTGCCGCGCAGGTCCAGCACGTACGCCCGGGCGCCGCTCTTTCGCAGCGCCACCAGCGCCGCCTCCACGTCCTCGCCCGACGTGTCGTTGAAGCTCTCCAGCGGCACGTAGCCGATCCCCGGCTCCAGCATCACCGCGTACGCCACGGACGGGTACGGCACCCGGTCGCGGACGAAGGAGTGGTGGATGGGGCCCGTTCCATGGCGGACGTAGTCCACCTCCACCGTGGTCCCCGGCGTGCCCAGCAGCCGCTGCGTCACCTGGTCCAGCGGCAGGCCCACCACGGTCTCGCCCCCCACCTGGACGATGCGGTCGCCGCGCTGCACCCCCGCCCGCGCCGCCGGCGATCCCACGAAGACGCGCGTCACCAGCGCCGTGTCGCGCACCGTGGTGATCTGCATCCCCACGCCCGCGTACGAGTTGCGCAGGGCTTGGCGCGAGAACTCCGCCAGCTGCTCGGGCGAGAACAGGTCCGCGTAGGGGTCGCCGATCTGCACCAGCAGCCCGCGGGCGGCCTTTTCGTACAGCTGCGCGTCCGTCAGCGAGTCCAGCCCCTGCGTGGCGATGCGCGAGATGACCTCGTGGAACATGCGCTCGCCGTCACGCCCGCCCCAGGCCTGCAGGGCAAAGCCGCCCACCAGCGCGGGGAGCAGCAGCGCGGCCGCGGCCGAGCGTCGCAGCGTGCGGCGTGCGGGGCGCGCCGGCTGTGCGGGGGCCGGGGCGCGGCGCAGGGCGGAACGGGCGGGGGTGCGGCGCATCAGGGCCTGCTTTCGTTCGGCGCCGGGCACCCGGTGGTGCGGCGCGTGTCCGTCAACTGAAAGATCTTCCATCCATCCGCCGACTTGAACATCTGGAAGGCGTCGATGCCGCAGTGGCTGAAGCGCTCGCCCGCGTAGAACGAGTAGTCCACGGTCACGATGGCCAGCGGCCCGTCCACCCGCACGTGCCACGCGTCCAGCCGCTCGTCCAGGATGAAGTCGCGGGGCTGCGAGACGATGGCCGCGAAGCTGTCGATCGCCATGGAGGTGAGCGCCGTGGTGCCGTCGCGGCGCACGGCGGCCGTCTGCAGGCGCGCGTCGGGGGTGAACACCTCGGCGAACACGGCGCCGTTGCCCGCGCGCATCCCATCGAACAGGCGGACGACGACGGCGCGCACGGCGGCCTCTTCGTCCGTCTGCGCGGCGGCCGGCGCCGTGGCCTGGGCGGCGGCGGGCGCGGGGGCGATGAACGGCAGGCAGAGCAGGACGGCGGTCAGGATACGCTTCATCGGTCCGCGGCGGCGGGGGGTGATGGGCAGCCGCGGCGGTCGCGGCGGGATCGGTTTTCCAACGGGCTCCCGGCGCGCGGCCGGCGTGCGCACGCGGGTGTCCTGCCAGGCAGTACGGCGGGGCCGTGCCAGGTGGATTTTCAGGCCCGCCATACCCCCGTGCCGGACGGTTGATCCGGCCGCGGCGGCGGGATGGGCCGCGCTCCGCGAAGATCGCGAGAGGGCGGCCACGGCATCCGCAGGTTCCTCGCCGCGGGCGCTGCTGAAATCTTAGCAGAGAACGTCGGGGGTCGCCATCCTTGTGACGCCCCGGTTCGTGAGCGCTCGGTTAACGCGAAGGATTTCGCGCCACCGGCGAACCGACCGGACTCCGTTCGCGAGCGACGGCGGGGCGCCCCCACCCGCTCATTCCTCGCGACCTCCCCCAAAAACCCTGGGGGAGGTGAGATGGTTCGTGCTGGAGGGCGGGCTGCCCAGACCAGCGGAGGGCCCCCTCCCCCCGGCCCCCTCCCCCGCTTCGCGGGCAGGAGGGGGAGAACTTCATTCGCTCCCGGAGGCCGTGCCGGCGTGGCACTCGCCCGTGACGGACAGTCCGCGCAGGCGGCCTTCGTGTCGTCGTTGCGGCGATTTCATTCGCTCCCTGGCCCCCGCTCGCGACGATTCCCCGCCCCGGATCGCACGACCTTCCTTCGCTTGCCTCGGCCCCAGGATCATCCTCTTCCTAACGACACGCGACGCATGGGGATACCCTCACGCCGCCGCATGCATCATCCCTCGCGCGCCCCGTGCTCGTCGTGCGCGCGGCGCATCTCGCGGGCGTGACGCACCTCGCGGGCACGCGCCTCCTCGCGAGGGCAGGCCCGCGGCGGTACCAGGGCGATGGCCCGCGCGGCATCCCGGGCGATGGCGCTGTCGGCATCCCGGACAATGAGACTGTCGGCAATCCGGACGATGGCACCGTCTGCATCGTGGATGGCGGCACCGTCGGCATCGTGGACGCCGGCCGGGGGCGACGCCTTGGCGACGGACGGCGCCGCGCGCGGGGCGGGCTTCGGTCGGGCGGCGGGCGGGCGGCGGCGCAGGGACGGCGGCGGGGCCGTGCGCACCCGCGGGGCCGGCGCGGGGGCAAGGCGGCCACCCCAGTCGTCCGCCTGCACCCCGGACACGTCCGGCAGCTCCGGCGGGGCGCTCACCTTCCAGACCACGGCGACGGCGTACGGCGTCACGTCGCGGTCCATGGGGCCCTGGGCCTGGGGCGCCATGACGAACCCGGCCAGCAGGCCCAGGGCGGCCGCGGCGGCTTTCAGTGTGGAGGTGCGTGGCATGTCGTCCTCCGAGCGGGGGCGATGAACCCGGCGGGCAACCTCTCCGCCAGTCGGGAAGGAAGGGCGCGGGGGGATGAAAATCAACCGAACCAGTCCGTGCTAACTCATTAGCATGTGAACGCCCGATCCATGGCCGTTCTGACGCGGGGAGAGGCACGCGTGCAGCATTGTCGACAAACAAACGACATGCACGAGAGCTTCCCCTGTCCAACTCCGCGGGGACGGAAGCGCACTCACGGAGATGAGAGACGCACGGTACTGTGATGAAGTTTCAGCCCAAATGGTTGTAAGGGGAGTCGAAGTTCGTGATGAAGGGAGATTCGGCTGGCGCGGCGGAAGGGGGGCGCCCCCACCCGGGCTCGTAAACCTCGCCCACCTTCCCCCCAAAACCCCTGGGGGAGGGTTGGTCGCAGGGACGGGACGTGCACGGATGCGGAGGGTGGGCGACGGCGGAGCGCCCCCCTCCCCGGCCCTCCCCCACAAACTGCGTGGGGGAGGGAGATGGGCACGGCCGGCTCCCGTCGCGACGCCGAGTCTGGACGACGGGACGGCTGGAGGCACGGTCGATGACAGATCCGGGCTGCCCCGGCCGTTCAAGTGGTTGAAGGCTCCGGACAGAGCGAATGAATTCGCCGCAACAACCACACGAAGTCCGCCTGCGCGGACTGTCCGTCACGGGCGGGCTGCCACGCCGGCACGGAACCCGGCCGAGACAAGCACCTCCCCCAGGGGTTTTGGGGGGAAGGTGGGCGAGGTTTACGAGCCCGGGTGGGGGCGCCCCCCTTC
>DATING010000089.1:0-6138 GCA_035474555.1 Longimicrobium sp.
CGGCGGAGGTCGCGAGAAAGTCGCGGCGGCTGGGAGGCATCAGGCTGGTCCTGGGTTGCTGGGTGCGCTGGATCGGCGGGCGCGAGCATGCCGTCGCGCCGGACATCATGCTCCCAACAAGATTCGCTCCGCCGCCAGCCACGGCCAGGGGTGCTTGTGAACGGAATCCGCCAGGACTATCTTTTCCGATCTTTCCGCGCCATCACGATTGGGCGTCGTGCCGGTGCGGAACCATCTCTGGCGGAGCGGGTTGCCTGCTCCGCTCCCATCTTGCGACACGAGGTGACGGACGATGAAAAAGCTCAGGCTGGACCTGGCCGCGGTGCAGGTGGAATCCTTTCCCACCTCCACCTTGCCGGGCGCGGGTGCCGGAACGGTGCGGGGGCAGGCGGGCGAGCCGGTCTCGCACGGGGCCGGGCTGGACGGATGCACCGTCGGGGGCTGCTCCGGTGACGGCGCCTGCTCGTGGGACGCCGGGTGCTCCGTGGACAACTGCTCGGACGTGTGTACCGGCTATCCCGGCTGCTCCGGAGACGGCAACTGCTCCCGCGATCCGGGCTGCACGGGATTGGCCGTGTGCTACTGGACGCCCTGACCGGCGAGCCCGGTGCACGATGACCGCGGGGCCGTGGTTGCGAGAGCGCAGCCACGGCCCCGCGTCTTCATCCGCCGTACGACGGCGCCCGGGCTCACCGCGCCTGGCGGAGCCGCAGCAGGTAGCCGATGAACGCGCGGAGCGCCGGCGAGGCCTGCCGCCGCTGGGGGTCGTCGTTTTCGAGCGTTTCCCGGTGCGGCGGGTCAGGGAGGCGTGTTTGCCGCGCGTGTAAATCCCCCCGCTTCCATCCAGCCGTGGAACGCGTCGATCCACCGGTCGCTGCTGGTGCCCTGGCGCCGCATGCCGAAGCCGTGGCCGCCCGCGCTGAAGATGTGGACTTCGGGTCCGTGGCCGGCCGCGCGCAGCGCGTCGTAGAAGCGAACCACGGGGGCGAGCGCCACGTTGTCGTCCTGTGCCCATGCCATGAAGACGGGAGGCAGGGCCGAGGGGATGTCCGGCATGGCGCCGAACGGGCCGCCGTAGATCATCGCGGCGAAGTCCGGACGGGCCGCGGAGTCCGCCTGGAGCAGGGTCCCGCTGGCGACCATGGCCCCGGCGGAGAATCCCAGGAATCCCACCCGGTCCGGCGAGACGCCCCACTCGGCCGCATGCTCCCGCACCACCTTGAGCGCCTGGATGCCGTCCGCCATGCCGTACCGGCCCACGGAGTCCATGTTCATGGGCCCGGGCGCGCCCTCCTGGCGCTTTTCCAGGATGCGGTACTTGAGCACGAACGCGGCGATTCCGCGCTGCTGCAGCCAGCGGGCGACGTCCGTCCCCTCCTGGCTGATGGCGAGCGCGACGAAGTAGCCGCCGGGCGCGATGATCACACCGGTGCCCGTGGCGTTGGCCGGGTCGGGAAGGTAGGCCGTGATCGTGGGGGTCGCCACGTTCTGAATCACCGTTCCCACCGGCGTGTTCTCGTACGTCTTTTCTTCCTGCGTCCACCCCTCCGAGCCCGGGGCCACGCCGGGCCACAGGTTCACGACGACCTGCGCGGAGGCCGGGCCGACCATCACGAGCATGAGGACGATTCCGCCCGCCGCACCCAGCACCGCTCGCCGCATGGTTTCTCCTGGTCACCGTTGATGAAACGCACGGCGTTCAGTCTCGGGGCATGTGCACGAAAGCGCCAGGGAGAAAACTGGATCAAAAGGAGCTTTTTCGCGGCAGTCACCGGCCCGAGCGATGAGCGCTGCTGGCCGGCACCGGCCGCGTTGGGGAGCGCGCCTGCGGGACGACGCTCGCTTTTTCCGGCTGCCCCGCCAGGAGAAAGATTGCCTCGCGAGAAAACCGATCCGCACGAAAGCTTTACAGGATCATTACCCCGCTGACGGGCCGATCCGCGACACGGCCGCGGCTGGGGTCGCCGGACTCTGCCGCAACCGCAGCAGGTAGTCGATGAACGCGCGGAGCGCCGGCGAGGCCTGGCGCCGCTGGGGATAGTACAGGTAGTAGCCCGCGAACGGCAGGCAGAACTCCTCCAGCACGGCGACCACCTCGCCGCGGTCCAGGTACGGCTGCACGCCGTCTTCCATCCCCACCGTCAGCCCCAGCCCCGCCGTCACCAGCCGCATCATCAGGGAAAAGTCGTTGGCGATCACGCGGGCGTGGACCGCGACGGAGAAGTCGCCGCCGCCGGGCTCGGTGAACTCCCAGCGGTAGGGCGGGGCATCCGGGCCCGGGCGCCAGTTGATGCACGCGTGCCCGGCCAGGTCGCGCGGGTGCTCCGGCCGGGGATGCCTCGCGAAGTACGCCGGCGATCCCACCACCACCAGCCGCTGCGGGCCGGATGCCGGCACGGCGATCATGTCCTGCTCGATCACCTCGCCCAGGCGGATGCCGGCGTCGTAGCCCGCCGCCACGATGTCGCTCACGTCCTCGTCGACGATGATGTCGAGCTGGACGTCCGGATACGCCTGCAGGAACCCCGGGAGCGCCGGGCCGCGCAGAAAGCCCAGCGCGCCGGCGCTGATGCTCAGCCGGATCGTGCCCCGGGGCGCATCCGCCAGCTCTCCCACCTCCTCCGCGGCGGCCCGTAATCCGTCCAGCGCCTGCCGTGACGCCGCGTAGAACCGTTCCCCCGCCTCCGTCAGCCGAACGCTGCGCGTGGTGCGGAGGAGGAGCGTGACGCCCAGCCGCTGCTCCAGCTGCTGCAGCGTCTTGCTCAGCGCCGTCCCGCTCACGCCCAGTTGCCGTCCGGCGGCGCGAAATCCCCCCGCGTCCACCACGGCGACGAACTCCGGGACCCCGTCCGTCACATCCACCATTGTCAACCTGTGGGCATCAGGGTGCGAACCACTGTGCAATTTATCCGCTGCAATCTTTCCCCTAGCTTCATCCTCGGAAAGGGGCCCCAGGGCCGCATGGGGTCCGGAGCAAAGGACCCATCACGACAACGGGAGATCATCATGAGCAGCAACATCGAAGGCAAGGTCGTCGTCATCACGGGCGCCAGCAGCGGGATGGGAGAGGCGGCTGCCCGGCACCTTTCCGCGCAGGGCGCCGCCGTGGTGCTGGGCGCGCGGCGCATCGAGCGCCTGCAGGCGCTGGTGGAGGAGATCACGGCCGCCGGGGGAAAGGCGCTCGCCGTGGAGACCGACGTCACGGACCGCGGACAGGTGCAGCGCCTGGTGGACGCGGCTGTCGAGACGTACGGCCGGATCGACGTGCTCATCAACAACGCCGGCGTCATGCCGCTCTCGCCCCTGGAGCGGCTGAAGGTGGACGAATGGGACCGGATGATCGACGTCAACCTCAAGGGCGTGCTGTACGGCATCGCGGCGGCGCTCCCTCCCATGAAGGCGCAGAAGTCGGGGCACATCATCAACCTGTCGTCGGTCGCGGGCCACAAGCTCTTTGGCGGCTCCGCCGTCTACTCGGCGACCAAGTTCGGCGTGCGGGCCCTGTCCGAGGGGCTGCGGCAGGAGGTGAAGCCGTACAACATCCGCACGACGATCATCTCGCCAGGCGCGGTCAAGACGGAGCTCCTGGACCACATCAGCGAGACGGACATCCAGAAGGCGAACCAGGACTACGTGGGGCAGGTCGGGGTTCCGGCCGACTCCTTCGCGCGGATCGTCGCCTTTGTGATCAGCCAGCCGGAAGAGCTGGACATCAACGAGATCCTGTTCCGTCCCACGAGCCAGGAGCTGTAGGCGCAGCACGGCCGGCGGGTTCACCTCGCGGGTGAGCCCGCACGAGTGCCCGGCGGGACGGGTGCGCGCTCAAGGCGAGCGATGGTCGCAGGTGAAGTCAAACGCCAACGAGGGAGTTCGATGTCCGTGCAGATCGCGACGATGGATTTCGATGACGGGCACGCGCCCGCGGAGCGGATGCCGCGCGCGTCGCGGGCACACGGGTGGACCGCCGTATTCGCCCTCACCCTGTGCGTGGCGACGCTGATCGCGTCCGAGTTCATGCCCGTGAGCCTGCTGACGCCGATCGCCACGGACCTGCGCATGACGGAGGGCCGCGTGGGCCAGGCCATCGCCGTCTCGGGGATCTTTGCCGTCCTGACGAGCCTGGGCATCTCGTCGGCCACGCGGGGGATCGACCGGCGCCGCGTGCTGCTGTGGCTGGCGGTGCTGATGCTGGTGTCGGGCGCCATGGTGGCGCTCGCGCCCAACGCGGCGGTCTTCATGGCCGGGCGCGCGCTCCTGGGCGTCGTCATCGGCGGCTTCTGGTCGATGTCGGCCGCTACCGTCATGCGCCTGGTGCCCGAGTCGGACGTGCCGCGCGCGCTGGGGCTGCTGAACGGCGGCAACGCGCTGGCGACGACCGTCGCCGCGCCGCTGGGCAGCTTCCTGGGGCAGTACATCGGGTGGCGCGGCGCCTTCTTCGCCGTCGTTCCGCTCGCGGCGCTCACCCTCGGCTGGCTGTGGTCGAGCCTGCCGTCGATGCCATCCGAGCGCAAGCCGGGCGGCGGCACGGTCTTCCGCGTCCTGCGCCGGCGGCAGGTCCCGCTGGGGATGGCGGCGATCACGCTGTTCTTCCTGGGCCAGTTCGCGCTCTTCACGTACCTGCGCCCGTTCATGGAGACGGTCACGCGGGTGGAGGTATCGACGCTCTCGCTCCTGCTGCTGATCACCGGCGTGGCCGGGCTGCTCGGCACCTGGCTGATCGGGCGGATGCTGCGGACGCGGCTCTACAGCCTGCTGATCGTGATGCCGCTCGCGATGGCCGCCATCGCCCTCGCGCTCACGGTGCTCGGTGCGTCTCCCATCGCGGTGGGCGTCCTGCTGGCGGGATGGGGATTGATCGGCACGGCCGCGCCGGTCGCCTGGTGGACGTGGCTGAGCAAGGTGCTCCCCGACGACGCCGAAGCCGGCGGCGGGCTGATGGTCGCCGTCGTCCAGCTGGCCATCGCCCTGGGCGCCACGGCGGGCGGCGTCATCTACGACCAAAGCGGATACGAGAGCACCTTCGCCCTCAGCGCGGCCGCACTGGTCGCGTCGGCACTCGTCGCGGCGATAGGCTGGCGCGCGGCACGACGGAAGTAGATCGGCGATTCCTCGAATCGTCTTCACTCCATAGCTGCAATAGGAGAATCAAAGATGAACGCAATGCTGAATGCCGCCGATCGGGCGGCTACGGATCGGTCCACGGGCCGGAGTGCCAGCCGGCGCCTGCTGCGCCGGCTCGTGGGAACGGGCGCCATGGTGATCGGCATGCTGTCGGTCGTGGAGATCCCACGCCTGGGGGCGCAGGACATGTCCAACGGCGCGGCCAACTTTTACACCAGCGACCAGGTGACCGTGCAGAAGGTCACCTTCAGGAACCAGTACCAGATGATGATCTCGGGGAACCTGTTCATCCCCAGGAACCTGGACCGGAACACGAGGAACGCCGCGATCGTCGTGGGGCACCCGATGGGTGCGGTAAAGGAGCAGAGCGCCAACCTGTACGCCACCAAAATGGCGGAGCGGGGCTTCGTGACGCTGTCCCTGGACCTCTCCTTCTGGGGCGAGAGCGAGGGCCAGCCGCGCAACGTCGTCTCCCCGGACATCTACGCGGAGGACTTCAGCGCGGCGGTCGATTTCCTGGGCACGCAGCCGTTCGTGGACCGTGACCGGATCGGCGTCCTGGGGATCTGCGGCAGCGCGAGCTTCGTCATCAGCGCGGCCAAGATCGACCCGCGCATGAAGGCCGTCGCCACGGTCAGCATGTACGACATGGGATCCGCCGCCCGCAACGCCCTCCGCGGATCGCAGACCGTCGAGCAACGCAAGCAGATCATCGCCGAAGCCGCGGAACAGCGCTACGTGGAGTTCGCCGGGGGCGAGACCCGGTACACCAGCGGGACCGTGCACCAGCTGACCGCGGACACGCACCCCATCCAGCGCGAATTCTACGACTTCTACCGCACGCCCCGGGGCGAATACACGCCCGCGGGCCAGTCACCGCTGCTGACGACGCACCCGACGCTGACCAGCAACGTGAAGTTCATGAACTTCTACCCGTTCAACGACATCGAGACGATCTCCCCTCGTCCCATGCTGTTCATCACGGGTGTCGATGCTCACTCGCGCGAGTTCAGCGAG
>DATING010000090.1:0-6683 GCA_035474555.1 Longimicrobium sp.
GGTGTGCGTGGCGGGGCGAGATGCACCCGCTGATCGACGGCGGCGCGGAACGCCAGCCGCATGCCCGAAAGCCCCCCGGCGGGTCGCAGCCCTCCCATCTCGTTCCGCGCCACCGGGATGCACGCGATGCGGGATCGAATCGCGACCAGGACGCCATTCCTGGTTCGGGGCGGACGAGGGACAGGTGCGGGGAATGGATGGGGCATCCAGGAACCGCGGGCACCGCTGTGCCGTGCGATCCATGGAACAACGCGCGACGGCACCGATGCGGGACGGGTCCGCTCCCCTCTCCCTCCGCTCCGCCGGATGCCCGGCGGCGTACCTTTCCACCGGTTCTCCGCGTCCTCCGCGTCTCCGCGTGAGCCCGCTGTTCCCCCGCTGAAACTTCCGTCGTACGTTTCGCGTCCACTCCCCCGGCGAGACCTTCGCCCGCCCGCCCCGCAAAGGCCCGCGCGTCCGGCTTCCCCACAACCGCCCCACATCAGGATGTCCCTCATCTCCGTACGCGACCTCACCCACGTCTATCCAGGCGGCGTGAGGGCGCTCCAGGGGCTTTCCCTGGACCTGGAGCCCGGCATCATCGGGTTCGTCGGCGCCAACGGCGCCGGCAAGAGCACCTTCATCAAGATCCTCCTGGGCCTGCTCACCCCCACGTCGGGAGACGTGCGCGTCTTCGGCATGGACGTGCGCACGCAGAGCCTGCAGATCCGCGAGCGGGTGGGCTACATGCCTGAGCACGACTGCCTGCCGCCGGACATGACCGCCACGGACTTCGTGTCGCACATGGGCCGCCTGTCCGGGCTCCCCAAGGCCGCCGCCCGCGAGCGCACGGCCGAGATGCTGCGCCACGTGGGCCTGTACGAGGAGCGCTACCGCCCCATCGGCGGATACAGCACGGGGATGAAGCAGCGTGTAAAGCTGGCCCAGTCGCTCGTGCACGATCCGCATCTGCTCCTGCTGGACGAGCCCACCAACGGCCTGGACCCCGCCGGCCGCGACGAGATGCTGGAGCTGGTGCGCCGCACGGGCCGCGAGTTCGGCATTGCGGTGATGGTGTGCAGCCACCTGCTGGGCGAGATCGAGCGGGTGAGCGACTTCCTGGTGGCCATCGAGGGCGGCCACCTGAAGAGCGCGGCGCCCCTGGGCGAGTTCACGGGCGAGCAGGCGCTGCTGGCCGTGGAGGTGGACGAAGGGACGGAGGCGCTGCTGGTCCGGCTCCGGGCCGCGGGGCTGGACGCGTGGGAGGAGGGCGAGCACGTGCTGGTGCCCCTGCTGGACGACCGGCCCTACGACGTGGTCCGCGACGCGGCGGCGGACCTGGGCCTGGCGCTCGTGCGCCTGGAGCGGCGCCGCCACACCCTGCAGGAGCTTTTCCGCGCCCCCGCCGGCGCGGCCGCATACACCACGGAGGAGGCGCATGGCACGCGCGCTTGAGGCCGCCGCCGGGGCCATCTACGACATTGGCTACCGGAACTACGAGGGCGTGCGGCTGGGCCGCGGCTACGCCTTTCGCACGCTGTACGTCCATTCCCTGCGCACGGCGTTCGGCCTGGGGCGCGGCGGAAAGGCGCTCATCGTGCCGTGGGCGTTGTTCGCCTTCATGCTCCTGCCCGCCATCGTGCAGGTGGTGGTGACGGCCATGAGCGGCGGGCAGGCGGTGCTGGTGAGCTACCACGACTACATGCAGCCCGTGTCCCTGCTGCTGGCGCTGTTCTGCGCCGCGCAGGCGCCGGAGCTCGTGAGCCGCGACCAGCACAACAAGGTGCTGCCCCTGTACTTCAGCCGCGCCCTGCGCCAGCACGACTACGCCGCCGCCAAGCTGCTGGCCATGTGGACCGCGGTGTTCATCCTGGTCCTTACCCCGCTGGTGATCATCCTCGCGGGCCGGCTGGCGCTGCCGGTGGACTTCGGGGCGGCCCTGAAGGCGGAATCCAGGGACTTCGTCCCCATCCTCGTCACGCCCCTGGTGTTCGCGCTGGCCATCGGCACGCCCTCCGTTGCCCTGGCCTCGCTCCTGTCGCGGCGGGGGATCGGCAGCGCGCTGGTGCTGGGATTGTTCATGCTTACCCTGCCCATCTCGGCCATCCTCCTGCAGGCGGTGGAGGCCCGGTGGGGCGACTACGGCGTGCTCATCAACCCCCTGTTCGCGGCCGGCGGCGCCGTGCTGGCCCTGTTTGGCAAGAAGCCGGACGGGCCCCTGCAGCAGGCCAACCTGCCGCCCGAGGCGTTCGCCATCGGCGTGGCGCTGTACGGCATCCTCTTCTCCCTCGTCCTGCTAAACCGCTACCGGAGGCTCAGCGCATGAGCACGCAGACGCTGGCCCCGCCCGCGCCCGCCGCCGTCCGCCCCGCGGCGGGGCGCGCGCCCGCCGTGGAGCTGCGCAACGTGTCGCACTGGTACGGCAACGTGGTGGCCGTCAACGATGTGTCGTTCACCCTGGACGGCGGCATCACGGGGCTGCTGGGGCCCAACGGCGCCGGCAAGAGCACGCTGCTGCACATGATGGCGGGCTTCCTGGCCCCCAGCGCCGGCGAGGTGCTGGTGGACGGCAGGCCGGCGTGGAAGAACCCGCAGATGTACCGCTCGCTGGGGCTGGTGCCCGAGCGCGAGGCCGTGTACCCGTTCCTGACCGGCTACGAGTTCGCGCTGATGAACGCGCAGCTGCACGGGCTGCCGGATCCCGAGGCGGCGGCGGAGCGGGCCATGGACACGGTGGACCTGCGCGCGGCCATGCACCGCAAGATCGGGGGATACAGCAAGGGAATGCGGCAGCGCGCCAAGATCGCCGGCGCGCTGGTGCACGACCCCGGCATCCTGCTGCTGGACGAGCCGTTCAACGGGATGGACCCCGGCCAGCGGATGCAGATGCTGGAGCTGCTGCGCGACCTGGCGGCGCGGGGCAACACCATCCTCATCTCCACGCACATCCTGGAGGAGCTGCACCACCTGGCCAACAACGTCCTGGTGGTGGTGGCGGGCCGGCTGGCGGCGTCGGGGCACTTCCGCGAGATCCGCCGGCTGATGACGGACCGCCCGCACACGTTCACCCTGCGCTCCAGCGACGACCGCAGCCTGGCCGCCGCGCTCATGGCCGACCCCTCCGTGCAGGGCATCGAGCTGGGCGCGCAGGGGATCACGGTGCGGACGACGGAGCGCACCGGCTTCGCGCGGACGCTGCCGCTGGCGGCGCGGGCCACCGGGGCCACGCTGTACGAGCTGCGGCCCACGGACGAGTCGCTGGAAAGCGTGTTCTCCTACCTGGTGAAGCGATGAGAAACTCGGTCGAGATGACGCTGGCGGGGCTCGCGTTCCGGCAGCTCACGTCCAGCAAGCGGTCGCTGTGGGCGGTGGCCCTGGCGGCGCTGCCCATCCTGCTCTCCGTGCTCATCCGGATGAAGAGCAAGACGCCCGAGGCCGCCGTGGGCGAGTACGTGATCTACTGGCAGACGCTGACCGTGGCCGTGCTGCTGCCCATCATCGCGCTGGTGGTGGGGACGGGGATCTTCGGGGCCGAGGTGGAGGACGGCACCCTGACCTACGTGCTGGGCAAGCCCGTGGCGCGCTGGCGGATGGTGGTCACGCGCATCGTGGTCGCGGGGCTTGCGACGGCCGCCGTGCTGGTGCCCGCGACGCTCATCTCCGGCTTCGTGGCGCTGGAGGGGATGGGCCCGGAGGGGCTGGTGCCCGCGCTCGCGGCCGCCCTGGCGCTGGGCGGTTTCCTGTATTGCGCGCTGTTCGTGGCACTGAGCCTGGCGACGCGCCGGGCGCTGGTGGCCGGGCTGGCGTACGTGGTGATCTGGGAGGGGCTGCTGGCCGGCAGCTTTGGCGGCATTCGCGCCCTGAGTGTTCGCTACTACACGCAGGCGTTCGCCAACGGGCTCGTGTCGGCCGACGTGATCGGCTCACCGCTGGAGCCCGGGAAGGCGGCGGTGCTGGCCGCGGTCGTGGCCGTGCTGGCGGCCCTCTACGCTACCCGCCGCCTCCGCCGCTTCGAGATCGGCGAAGCCGTGTAGCGCTGGCCGATGGGCAGACGAAGGAGGGGGAGAACGCGCCGCGTTCTCCCCCTTCTGCTTTTTGCTGCTGATGTGGCCGGATCAGCCGCGTTGGGTGCCGCGAGGCTTTTGCCCCGGCGTGATGCCGATGAGCTCGGGGAGCGCGCAGGCTTCGGAGCGGCGAATGTCCTCGCGCGTAAGTCCTGCGAGCGGGTTGGGCGCGGCGCGGATCCTCGCGCGCGCGGCGGTGGCTTCGATGTCCAGGAGCCGTTCAAACTCCGCGTCGGACAACGGCGTGCGCTGCTCAGGCTTCAGTCCAGACGCCATCACGCGAGGCTTCTGCCCCGGCGCGATGCCGATGATCTCCGGCAGCGGGCAGGCGCGCGACCGGCGGATGTCTTCGGGCGTCAGGTTCGCGAGCGGGTTGGGCGCGGCACGGTTTCGCGCGCGTGCGGCCTCAAGTTCCGCTTCGAGACGCTTGTCGAACTCGGCATCCGACAGCACGTCTTTGAGGTGCGCGGGCAGGTCGAGATCGTCCGAATCAGCATGGGGCATGGGTGCCATCCGCGTCCGGGTGGGTGATCCGCCGGCCACGGGATCCGGTTCCCGGGACGAGCGGCGTGTGCCTGGATCAAAAGTGTACATGGAATTCGTATGGCGCGCTACTGCAAGTCCAAATCCTGTCGGCGCTTGGCCGTTTTTAAGGGGTCGCCGCGGATGATCGGCGTTACACGGGAGCCGGACGGGATGTCGTGTAGGTTGCGGCGGGAAGGGGAGGTGTGTTACCCTTGATGGCTTCCACAAACAGACGGCGATCTCCCCCGGCACACCGGTCTCCCCGGTCCGTGCCGTTTCTCGACCCATCACGTTGAGGACGCCCATGCCCTTTCGTCGCATCTCCCCCGCGGTGCTCGCCCTGGCCGCGCTGGCTGCCTGCTCCGAC
Source organism: Longimicrobium sp. (assembly GCA_035474555.1). GTDB lineage: Bacteria > Gemmatimonadota > Gemmatimonadetes > Longimicrobiales > Longimicrobiaceae > Longimicrobium. The sequence continues at coordinate 4,936 of DATING010000090.1, forward strand.
GGCAACCCCGCCGGTCCCGCGGACCTGGACCCCTCGCTCGCGCAGTCCGAAGGCGACATCCCCACCCGCCAGGAGCAGCATCCCGGCACCTTCATCGAAAAGAGCGACGCGGAGCTGTGGTCGTTCGTGCAGGCGTCGGACGGGGTGGTGGCCGTGGGGCTCAAGGCGCCGGGCGGCGTGCGCGGCACGTGGCGCGGAAAGATCCTCGTGGACCGCAACCAGAAGGCGCAGGGGCGCGCGGCCGTGCTGGCGCAGCGTGGCGTGCAGCTGATCTCCGCGGACGAGCTGCTGCCCCGGCTGGAGGTGCGGCTGGCGGACCAGGCGGCCCTTTCCGCCATCCGCAAGCTGCCGTTCGTGGACTACGTGGAGCCGGTGATCGTGCAGCAGGACGTGCCGCAGTTCGCGGGCGTGGGCGGGTGCGGATGGGGAAGCTCGTGGACGGGGGACCGCCAGTACACCTCCACCGGTGACGTGTACTCGCAGAAGTTCACGGGGATGAACATTCCCGCCGCGTGGGGCCTGAGCAGCGGCTCGGGGATCAAGATCGGCCTGATCGACAGCGGGCTCTCGTCGGGGCAGGGGCAGTTCACCAGCACGTTCGCGTCCGGCTCCAGCACGGGGCGCACGCTGAGCCTGCTGCGCATCTCGTCGCAGCCCAGCGCGTACGACGACTGCGGCCACGGCACCAAGATGGCCGGCATCATCGCCGCGCCGTGGGACGGGCAGAACGTGGCCGGCATCGCCTACCGGGCCAGCCTGGTGAGCGTGCGGCACGCGAGCGGCGTGGCGGCGGTGAACGCGAGCGACGCGGCGGCCAGCGTGCGCCTGGCCAACCAGAACGGCGCGCAGGTGATCGTGATGGCGTGGGAGTCGCTGAACTGGATGTGGCAGGTGTCCGACGAGATCGAGTACTGGCACTACGGCCGGCCGGTGCTGTTCTTTGGCGCGGCGGGAACCAGCGGGTGCTGGGACGGCATCCTGGACAGCAACGTGATCTTTCCGGCGGACATGCCCGAGGTGGTGGCGGTCACGGGCGTGACGTACCCCAGCGGTGGCGTGCCTTGCGGCATTCACCACGGCAGCGAGGTGGAGCTCACCTCGTACCTGGACGTGCCCAGCACGGGCCGCTACACGGCGGACGTGGTCGGCATGGGCGGCAGCTCGAACGCGACGGCGGTGGCGGGCGGCATCGCGGCGCTGGTGTGGAGCCGCAACCCCACCATGACGCGCGACCAGGTCCGCGCCCGCCTGCATCAGACGGCGCAGTACTATCCGAACCGCAACGGCCGGGAGGGCTACGGGCTGATGAACGCGCTGAAGGCGGTGCGGGGGTACTGAACGGATTGAACTGCGGGTTACAGGGGACAGGTTACAGGGGACAGCCGGCAACGACGACGGGTCCGTGCCTGTCCCCCGGATGCAGAATAGCAGCGGGCGCACGGTTTTCCGTGCGCCCGCTGTCGTGCGTAATGGCAGGGGCCTGAGCGGGTAAACCCGCCGCTGGGAAAGCCATAAGCCCTGTCTCGCGCTGACGCGCGGTGCGAACAGGGCTTCAACAGCCCGCATGCACGAAGACCGTGCCGGTGGCGTGGCACTCGCCCGCGACGGAGAGTCCGCGCAGGCGGACTTCGTGTGCTTGTTGCAGCGAATTCATTCGCCCGGCTCGATGGCAGCCCACCCATCTACCTGCCCGGATCCAGCTCCGCCACCCTCACACTTCCCTGCTTCCGCACTCACCAACTTTCGCA
>DATING010000091.1:0-3455 GCA_035474555.1 Longimicrobium sp.
AACCGCCGGCCGGCGCGCAGCAGAAAGTGCGCGCGCGGATGGCGGATCGCCCCCACCTGCCGGGCGATCCGCTCCACGAGCTCCGCGTTGTCCAGGGGAACGAGGCGCTCCGATGCCGCGAGGTACCAGTCCGCGGCGAGCTTCTCATATCGGGCGAGGTAGTCGGCCTCCGTCACGTACTCGGCCTCCACGAGCATCCCGTCCACCACCCGCTGCAGGTACGGATCCTCGTCCGCGGGCGGCGGATCGCGCAGAAAGACGACGAGCTCCAGGTCCGAGAACGCCCGGTCGTCGCCGCGCGCCACGGAGCCGCTGAGCGCGACGGCCCGCAGCCCGTCGCCGAAGCGGTCGCGCAGCCGGGGGACGAGCGCCCGCGCGACGACCATCCGCTCCTCGTGCGTGTGCGGCCGCAGCCCGGTGGGGTGCATGGCGGCTGCTCCGGCGTAAGTTCGATGCGCGGGGGGACGAGGCGGGACCCGCCGCTACTCCGCGACCACCTGGATGTTGTGGCGGATGTCGGCGGATTCCGCGGCGTGGATCCACCCCTGCACGCGGCCGGGAATGCCGTGAAGGGGATACAGTGCGCTCGCCGCCTCCGCCACCAGCGTGTCGCGCTCCGCGATGGGCATCTCCCACCCCGCGAGGGGCGTGTGCGCCAGCTCCGTCGCCAGCGCCCACGCGAAGTCGCGCGCCGCGTCGATGCCGAAGTCGAACACGCGGTCCTCCAGCCCGGGGGCGATCTCCTCGATGCGGCGCAGGCGCGGCGAGATCTGCCCCAGCTCGTCCTCCACCACCTGCACCAGCCGCGAAAGGACGGCGTTGATGGTCTTGAAGTCCGGCCACAGCGCCTGCAGCCCCGCCGGCGTGTGGGCCACCGTGGCGGCCGCGATCCCCAGGTCCAGGTTGATGTGCGCGTTCATCCCCAGCAGCAGGTGCTGCACGACGAGCGGTCCCGGATCGTCCAGCACGGCGAACGCCGCCTGCCAGCTGCGCGACAGCCGCCCGCCCGACGTGTGCGCATCCCACGCGTGGATGAAGCGGTTGGCGAAGATCACGTCCAGCCGCTCCATCCGCGCGTTGTCCTGGAACACGTTTCCCGCGATGAGCGCCCGCCGCACGTTGGTCGTCACGCGCTCGTACAGCGCGGCGAAGTAGCCGATGCGCGTCCCCTGCCGCAGGGCGTCGTCCAGGATGCCGTTGAGCCGCACGAGCACCTGGTCGATGGTGCGCGGCTCGGCGGCCGTGGGGGCGAGGATCGTCATGGGTGGCGGATTTGGATTTCGCGAGCGGAGGGATCGGACACCGGCGGGCGCCCGTCAAAGTGCGCGCGTTTCGTCATCCGAAGCAAGGGGAATCGGCCGGGGAGACCACGCGCGGCGGATGGGGACGCCGGCCGCGCGGAGGAAAACGGACGAGGACGCGGGGGCACGGCGGGCCTCCCGCCGCGTCGTCATCTGTTTCCTCCGCGGCGTCCGCGTGATACGTTCACTCCGGCGTCGGGGCCGCGTGGCGGAATCCGCTCCGCCACGGGGGAGGTCCGGGCCGCTCGCGTCAGCCGGCGGCCGTGCGGCGGGAGGGGAGCACGTGCAGGGCCCACGCGCCCGCGGCCGTCACGGCGGCCAGGGCGGCCACGAGCAGTCCCCCGCCCATGAGCGCGGGCGGCAGCAGGCTGCGCATGGCGAAGAACGCCACGAACGCGGACGCCACGCCCACCGTGTAGATGCCGCGCTCCGCCGCCGTCAGGCGATGGACGGGCAGTGGCAGGGGCTCGCGGGGCGCCTCGGACAGCAGCGGGCGCACGCGGTGCCAGTCCCAGCAGAGCAGGTAGACGGTCGCCAGCAGCATCATCCCGGTGACCAAAGGGGTGCCACGGAAGTCATACGACAGCGTGATGACGAAGATGCTGGTGATGACGGGCATGAAGAGCACCGCGCCCAGCGTCGCCGTCCGCGGGATGAGCATCAGGATGCCCGCCAGGATCTGCGCGGCGCCGATGAAGCGCCAGTACTCGCCGGACTGGTACATCACCTCGAAGAACGCGCCGATGTCCGACGCGGGATCCATCGTGGTGAAGCGGCGGCCCAGCAGCTTGACCATGCCTGTGGGGATGAACCCGACCGCGAGCAGGATGCGCGTGGCGAGGGTGAATCGATAAAGCAGGCCGCTGCCGCGCACGCGGGCGTGCAGCCGGTCCAGCCGGGGGAGCAGAAATCCAGGTCCTGCGCGGGTTTCGGCGGGCATGGAGGAATTGGGAAACGGGAAAACACGCGGTGACGACCCTCGATACGCGGGGTTGGTGGACGGGGTTTCAGCCGCTTTGTGAATGCGCTGGCAGGCTTCTGGCGTAGAAGGAATGCCGCAGTTCAAATCAGCAGCACGGTCCTTGCGCTACAGTCGCGGCATTGGTGCAGGACCTTACCCAGAACGAGGATCGGAACGATGGCGCGTGAGACGGGGACCGTGGAGCGGTTCATGGACGAGAAGGGCTTCGGCTTCATCAAGCCCGACAGCGGCGGCAAGGACGTATTCGTGCACCACTCCGCGATCCAGGGCAGCGGCTTCCGCTCGCTGGCGCAGGGTGCGCGGGTGGAGTTCGACCTGGTGCAGGACCCCAAGGGTCCCCGGGCTGAGAACGTCACCACCATCGCCTGAGGCGTTGCTGGCCACCCGGGGCAGGCGCGGTCCGGCCTGCCCCGGGTGGACTTTTCTCGGGACACCACTGGAATGACGTGTCGGCGGACGCCTGCGGAAACGGGCGCCCGCGAAAAGCACAGATTCCCGTCCGGGATCGTTCCGTAGAGCGCGGCTCCGCCCACCCGGCGGGGCCGCGCTTCGTTCGTCACCGGCCCATCATCCCTCGATCGCCCGGTCCATCCGCACGAAGGGAACGCGCACGCCGTCGGGCAGCGTGGTCTCCACCCGCTCCAGCACTTCGAAGCCGAACGCGCGGTACAGCGGCTCCCCCGGCAGGGTGGCCATCAGCTCCAGCCGCCGGAAGCCCGCCTGCGCGGCGGCGTCGCGGCACGCGTTCATGATCATCGAGCCCACGCCGCGCCGCGCCCACTGCGGATGGACGAAGAAGGCCCGGATGCGCGCCGCCTCCGTGGCCGGGTCCAGCAGCGGGTCCTCCGCGTCCTTCATCTGGTCGCCGCCGTAGAGCGTGGCCCGCCGGCTCCACCCGCCGCACCCGGCGATCACGCCCTCCGCCTCCGCCGCGAAGTAGGTCCCGTCGGCGATGAGCTGCGTGTCGGGCCCGAACACGTAGCGGATGGCGCTCTCGATCTGCTGCGGCGTGTAGAAGCCCTGGCTCAGGGCGCGCACGGACGCGGGGATCAGGGCCTGCAGCGCGGGCAGGTCGTCGGGCGTGGCGAGGCGTAGCGTAACCATGTGTGGATGATGGAGATCAGCGCGGGGCGACGCAAGGCGTATGGCCCTCCCCCGGCCTCGCTTAGGCT
>DATING010000092.1:0-6751 GCA_035474555.1 Longimicrobium sp.
CACGCGCCGTCGCACCGCCGACTTTGACATTCCGTCACGGCGGCACTATCTTGCATGGCGTGATTATTGCAAGCAGCCACACGACTCCCCCCTTATCGGGCAACCTGACTGCCGGTGTTCTCGGCGTCATTCCAGCCCGGCTGTCTTCGCAACGCCTACCCCACAAACCGCTGCACGTCATCGCCGGCAGGCCGCTCATCGAGTGGGTCTGGCGCCGCGTCGTGCATTTCGGTCTGTTCGACGCCGTCGTGGTCGCCACGGACAGCGCGCGGGTGGCGGATGCGGCGCGCGCGTTCGGCGCCACGTGCGTCATGACGCGCGAGGACCACCCCTCCGGCACGGACCGCGTGGCGGAGGTGGCGGAGAGGGGGGAGTACGCGGCGTTCGGCACCGTGGTCAACGTGCAGGGCGACGAGCCGTTCGTGCGGCGCGACCACCTGCAGGCCGCGATCGAGCTCGTCCGCGAGGGCGGGTGGGACGCGGGGACGGTGGCCACGCCCATCCGCACGGCCGAGGAGTGGCGGGAGCCCAGCATCGTGAAGGTGGTGCGGGCGGACGACGGGGGCGCGCTCTATTTTTCCCGCGCCCCCGTTCCCTCGGTCCGCGACGGGGAGCCCGGGGCCGAAGACTTCGCGTCGGGGCTGTTCCTGCGCCACGTGGGGATCTACAGCTACCGGCGCGAGGCGCTGCTGCGCTGGGTGGCGCTGCCGGAGGCACCCCTGGAGCGGGCGGAGAAGCTGGAGCAGCTGCGGCCCCTGGCGGCCGGGCTGCGCATGGGCGTGGCCGTGGGCGCGCCGGCGGAGGGCGGGGTAGACACCCCGGCCGACGCCGCGCGCGCGGCGCGCATCCTGGAGTCGGCGTTGGAGACCGAGACGTACACAGCCACCACAGAGGCACGGGCATGACCGCGATGAACACGACCCCCACCAAGTACATCTTCGTGACCGGCGGGGTGGTTTCTTCGCTCGGCAAAGGGATCGCCGCGGCGTCCATCGGGCGGCTGCTGGCCGCGCGCGGGCTGCGCGTGACCATCCAGAAGTTCGACCCCTACATCAACGTGGACCCGGGCACGCTCAGCCCGTTTCAGCACGGCGAGGTGTTCGTCACCGACGACGGCGCGGAGACGGACCTGGACCTGGGCCACTACGAGCGCTTCGTGGGCGAGTCGCTGTCGCAGGCGAACTCCATCACCACGGGACGCATCTACCAGGACGTGATCCAGAAGGAGCGCCGCGGCGAGTACCTGGGCGCCACGGTGCAGGTCATCCCGCACATCACCGACGCCATCAAGGGCGCCATCCGCCGCCTCGCTCCCAATCACGACGTGGTGATCACGGAGATCGGCGGCACGGTGGGCGACATCGAGTCGCTGCCGTTCCTGGAGGCCATCCGCCAGTACCGGCAGGAGGTGGGGCGCGAGCACACGCTCTTCATCCACCTCACGCTCATCCCCTACATCGCGGCGGCGGGCGAGCTCAAGACCAAGCCCACGCAGCACTCCGTGCGCGAGCTGATGGAGATCGGCATTCAGCCCGACATCCTCATCTGCCGCTCGGAGCACCCCATTCCGCCGGAGATGCGCCGCAAGATCGCCCTGTTCACCAACGTGGACGTGGCCAGCGTCATCGAGGCGGCGGACGTCAAGAGCATCTACGAGGTGCCGCTGGAGTACCGCAAGCAGCGGATGGACGAGCAGGTGTGCCACAAGCTGGGCCTGCAGACGGAAAAGCCGGACCTGGCCGCCTGGGAAAGCCTGGTGGAGCGCGTCAAGCGGCCCAAGAACGGGACGGTGCGGATCGCCGTCGTGGGCAAGTACGTGGCGCTGGTGGACAGCTACAAGTCCGTGCAGGAGGCCCTGTACCACGGCGGCATCGCCAACGACGTCAAGGTGCAGATCGACTGGCTGTCGTCGGAGGACTTCGAGAACGGGCAGAGCGCGGAAAAGCTGGCCGGCTACCACGGCCTGCTCATCCCCGGCGGCTTCGGCGTCCGCGGCGTGGAGGGGATGCTCAGCGCCATCGGCTGGGCGCGCGACAACGGGCTGCCGTTCTTCGGCATCTGCCTGGGGCTGCAGACGGCCATCATCGAGTTCTCGCGCAGCGTGTGCGGCCTGGAGAACGCGGACTCGGCGGAGTGGGAGCGCGACACGAGCGACCCCGTCATCTGCCTGATGGATTCGCAGCGGCAGGTGACGGACCTGGGCGGCACGCAGCGGCTGGGCGCCTACACCGCGCGTCTCGCCCCCGGCTCCAAGTCGGCGGAGATCTACGGGTCGATGGAGATCAGCGAGCGCCACCGGCACCGGTACGAGGTGAACAACGCGTACCGGCCGCAGCTGGAAGACGCGGGGATGCGCATCAGCGGCACGTCGCCGGACGGCAATCTGGTCGAGATGATCGAACTGCCGACGCACCCGTGGTTCGTGGCCACGCAGGCACACCCGGAGCTCAAGTCGCGCCCGGACCAGCCGCACCCGCTGTTCGCCTCGTTCGTGGGCGCCGCCATGGTGCGCCGCGACGGCGAGGAGCAGACCAGCCTGGACCGCGACCTGAAGCCCGCGTCCGCGCCCGCCGGGTCCAACGGGACGGATCCCGCGGCCGCCGAGCGCCCGGCCGGGGTGCCGGCGTGACGGATCGGGCACGGAACGGGGGAGGGAATTCCGTCGCGGAGCTGTTCCGCGTCGGCGGCCCGTTCTTTTTGATCGCGGGGCCGTGCGTGCTGGAGGACGACCGGCTGAACCTGCAGATCGGCGAAGCGCTGGCGCGGATGTCGGCGGATTTGAATCTGCCCATCCTCTTCAAGGCCTCGTTCGACAAGGCCAACCGTTCGTCGCCCGGCTCGCCGCGCGGCCCGGGGGTGGACGAGGGGCTGCGCAAGCTCCAGCGCGTCCGCGAGGCGACGGGGCTCCCGCTGCTGACGGACGTCCATCTCCCCGAGCAGTGCGCGCCCGTGGCGGAGGTGGTGGACGTGCTGCAGATCCCCGCCTTTCTCTGCCGGCAGACGGACCTGCTCGTGGCGGCGGGCCGGACGGGGCGGGCGGTGAACGTCAAGAAGGGGCAGTGGATGGCGCCGCACGAGATGCGCGGCGCGGCCGGCAAGGTGCGCGGCGCGGGATCGGACGCTGTCGCCGTGACGGAGCGGGGCACCTTCTTCGGCTATGGCAACCTCGTGGTGGACATGCGTGGCTTCGCGCTGCTGCGCGAGGCGTGCGACGCCCCGGCCATCTTCGACGGCACGCACAGTGTGCAGCGGCCGGGCGAGGGCGCGGGGATCAGCGGGGGCGAGCCCCAGCACATCCCCACGCTGGTGCGCGCGGCGGTGGCGGCGGGGGCGGACGCGCTCTTCCTGGAGACGCACCCCGAGCCGGCGAAGGGATTGAGCGACACGACCAACATGCTGCCGCTGGACCGCCTGCGGCCGCTGGTGGAAGAAGTCCTCGCCCTGCGCGCGGCGCTGGGGATGGAGGCCACCCGTGTCTGACGCGCCGTCGCCGATCCCCGCCGAGCTGGCGAAGCGCATCCGCTACGTGGTGTTCGACGTGGACGGGGTGATGACGGACGGCGGCATCTACCTGGGATCGACGGAATCCGGCGAGTCCGTGGAGTTGAAGCGCTTCGACATCCAGGACGGCCTGGGCGTGCTGATGCTGCGCAACGCCGGGCTGCGCGTGGGCATCGTCACGGGGCGCGTCTCGGAGGCCGTGCGCATCCGCGCGGAAGAGCTGCAGGTGGACGACCTGCACCAGGACCGCACGGCGGACAAGCTCACGGCGCTCACGGACCTGCTGGAGAAGAACGGCATCGGCTGGGACGAGACGGCGTTCCTGGGCGACGACCTGCCGGACCTCGTGGTGCTGCGCCGGGTAGGCCTTCCCGCGGTCGTCGGCAACGCCACGAGCGACGCCCGCGCGTGCGCCCTGTGGGCCGGCACGAAGCACGGCGGCCACGGCGCCGTCCGCGAGTTCACCGAGGCGCTGCTGACGGCGCGCGGCCAGTGGGCGGACGCGGTGGACGCCTACGTGCGCGAGCGGGAGCAGGGGCGCGAGCGGGAGCAGGGGCGGTGAGCACGGACGTGCTGGAGGGCGTGGAGTCCGCCGAGGGCGGGCTGTCGCTGGACGACACGCTGGCGCGCGCGCGCAAGGTCATCCGCCAGGAGGCGCAGGCCGTGGCCGCGCTGGAGGACCGGATTGGCGACGCGTTCGCGGGGGCCGTAGAGGCCATCCTGGCGTCCGGCGGCCGCGTGATCGTGGCGGGGATCGGCAAGAGCGGGCACATCGGCCGCAAGATCGCCTCGACGCTGACATCCACCGGCACGCCCGCCACCTTCCTGCATCCCGTGGAGGCGCTGCACGGCGACCTGGGGATCGTGGGGACGGACGACGTGGCCATCCTGCTCAGCAAGAGCGGCGAAAGCGACGAGCTGCGCGGGTTGCTGGAGTATCTCGGGCGGTCGGGCGTCCGCGTCATCGCCATCACGGGGCGGATGGATTCGTCGCTCGCGCGGCACGCGGACTGGGTGCTGGACTGCTCGGTGGCGGAGGAGGCCTGCCCGCACGACTTGGCGCCGACCTCCAGCACGACGGCCGCGCTGGCCATGGGCGACGCGCTGGCCGTGGCGCTCCTGCTTCGCCGCGGCTTCGGGCGCGAGGACTTTGCCCGCTACCACCCGGGCGGCGCGCTGGGCCGGCAGCTTCTCCTCCGCGTGCGCGACGTGATGGTGGACGAGGACGTCCCCGCGCTGCCGGCGGACGCGACCATGCGGCAGGCCGTCGTCCTCCTCGCGGAACGGCGGGGGACGGTGGCCGTGGTGGACGCGGACGGGCTGCTGCAGGGCGTGGTGACGTCCGGCGACCTGACGCGGTTGATGGAGCGCGAGGAACACTTTTTCCCAATCTCCGTATCCGAAGTGATGACGAGAACTCCCCGAACCGCCGAGCCGGACCAGCTTGCCGCCGCCGCCGTGGGCGTGATGGAGCGAGCGGGCGTCATGGCGCTTCCCGTCGTGGACGACGCGGGGCGGCTGGTGGGGATGGTTCACCTTCACGACCTGATGCGGGCGGGAGCGGTTTGAAGCGGATGCGGAACGTCCTGTGGATCCTGGCGCTGATGGTGCTCGCCGCGTGCGAGACCCCTCCGGCTGCGACCGCCCCCGTGGCGGCGGAGGCGGATGCCAGCCAGCGCACGTACGGCATGAACCTGAAGCTCTCCGAGGGCGGAGTGCTCAAGGCCGACCTGTACGGCGACACGGCGTTCCAGCGCCCCGGCAACGCCGACGTCACGGAGCTGCGCAACGTGCGGCTCACGTTCTACGACCAGGGCGGCACCAAGCCCGGCGTCCTGACGAGCAAGACGGGCGACTACGACGTGCGCACGGGGATCATGGTGGCGCGTGGCAACGTGGTGCTGATCACGTACGACGAGAAGGGCGCCAAGCGGACCATCCGCAGCGAGGAGCTGCACTACGATCAGCGCGGCGACCGCGTGTGGAGCGACCGCGAGACGTTCGTCGAAAAGCAGGGCGAGTCGTTCACCAGCGACAAGTTCACCAGCGACACGCGGTTCACCAACGTCCAGGGCGAGAACGCCAAGAGCTCGGGCGTGCAGGTGAACCAGGCGGGAGGCCCGCTGTGAGCCTCCGCCGCTGGGTCCCGCTGGCGCTCGCCGCCCTTGCCTCCGTCTTCGCGGCGGACGCGCGGGCGCAGAACGTGTGCAACCTCATCTACCAGACGGGGACGTGGACCTCCGTGGGCGCGGAGGGGCAGCGCGTGTTGAACGCGAGCGGGCCCCTGCTGGTGCAGTGCAGCAACGGCGAGGAGCTGCGCGCGGACAGCGCCGTGCTGTACGACGCCATCAACGAGGTGCACCTGTTCCGCCGCGTGGACTACCAGGATCCGACCCGCTCGCTCACGTCGGACTACGCCACCTACAACGGCAATACGGGCCGGCTGTGGGCCACGGGGAGCGTCGTCTTCACGGACAAGAACCGCGGATCAACCCTGCGCGGGCCCAACTTGGAGTACTTTCGCCCGGCGCCGGGGCGGCCGGACGCGCAGGCCATCGCCACGGAGCGCCCGCACCTGACCGTGGTGCCCCGCAGCGGCAGCCGCAACCGCGACCCCATGGAGGTGGATGCCGACCGCATCACCACCGTGGGCGAGAACCACGTGAACGCCGAGGGCAACGTGGTGATCGAGGGCAAGGAGATGGACGCCTGGGGCCAGACGGCGTACTACGACGCCACGCAGGAGCGGATGGAGCTGCGCACCAACGCGCGGGCCAAGGGCGAGCGCTACGACCTGACGGGCGACTTCATCGAAGCGGACCTGGCGGAGGGGAGCCTGGAGCGCGTGCTGAGCCGCGGCAACGCCCGGCTGGTGGAGGAGCGGATGCGCGTCACGGGGCCGCAGCTGCAGCTCTTCTTTGCCCGCGACTCGCTGCAGCGGCTGGTGAGCGGCCACGCCGCCGGGGCGGACGGCGCGGGGGGCGGCACCGGGCGGTCCGTGGCCCTGGCGCGCGGCTTCCGCATGGAGGCGGATTCTCTCGAGGCGCTCACCCCCGGGCAGCGCATCCGGCAGGTGATCGCCATCGGCACGGCGCAGGGGCAGGCGTGGGATACGCTACGCGCCGCCGGGCCCAACCCGGGGGACACGACGGCCGCCGCGCCGGACACCGTCTCCGGGCTGGCGCTGGGCGAGCGCGACCTGATCTTCGCCGACACCATCACCGGCTTCTTCGCCGCGGATTCCGCCGGG
>DATING010000093.1:0-4023 GCA_035474555.1 Longimicrobium sp.
ACCCCCCATGTACCCACACTGCCCGCGGGCAGGGGGCGCCCTACACGCCAACGATAAACTCGCTGTGCGGATGGGTCAAGGGGAGGCCGAGCCGCGGAACCGAAACGGACCGCGCAGCCACGATACACGCGCCTTGGCCCAACCTCCAAGCCGCCACCCGCCAGGATGCGGACGAGTTTTTCGGCGGCAGAATAAGAGTCGCAATCGATTGCATATCAACGTTTTGGGCGCTGGCGTGTAATCAAATGTTCCACGATCTTCTGAATAGCCGTGCGCACGGTGGCGGTGTTGTGCGGCGGGGCGCGCGGAAGGCGTCAGCCGTGGTACGCAGAGTCCGCCGCGCACCGCCGGAGTTGACAGCGATCGAATCCGATACTAGACTGGTTACAGTTTAAGAATGGAGCCCCGGATGTCGACGATCAGCAGCAGGGTGGCGGTAGCGGTACACGTGCTCGCGTACCTGGCGTGGCGGCGCGACGAGCCCGTCACGTCCGAGAGAATCGCCAGCAGCGTGAACACCAACCCGGTGGTCGTGCGGCGCATCGTGGGCGCGCTTCGCAACGCGGGGCTCGTCTCCGTGCAGCCGGGCGTGGGCGGCGGGGCACAGCTGGCCCGCGAGCCGGACCACATCTCCATGCTGGACGTGTACCGGGCCGTCGAGGAAAAGGAAGAGCTCTTCGCGGTCCACGCGGACCCCTGCCGGAACTGCGACATCGGCAGCAACATCCGGGCGGTGCTGCAGGGGGTGTTCTGCACGGCGCACCAGGCCATGCAGGGGGTGCTGGGCCAGGTGACCATCGCGGACATCGGCCACCAGGTAAAGAAGGCGGCGGGCGGGTGCGCCGGCGCCGACGTGCACCTGGCGGGAGACTGCGGGGGGATGGAGGCGCTGAACGGCGCCGCGGCGCCGGGCGGCCGTGCGTAGGGACGCAGGCCGTTTTTCGTGATCCAATTCGTAACCGCACTGGCTACAGATGGCGGGCGAAGCGGACGCTGGACGGAGGGGGATACGATGCGTGCAATTGCAGTCGTCGTACGGGGGATGAGGATGCTGGCGCTGCTGCTGGGGGTGGCGGTGCTGGCGGGGGCGGCGCCGGCGGAGGGACAGGCGGCGCGGGTGCTGGGCCGGGTGACGGACGGGGTGGGCAACCCGGTGGCGGAGGCGCGGGTCACGCTGGTGGCGCAGGGCGCCGGGGCTGCGACGCACGAGACGGTGTCGGGGCCCACGGGCGGGTTCCAGTTCGCGGGGGTGGCACCGGGCGTCTACACGCTGCGCGCCACGCGCGACGGGGTGGGCGTGCAGGAGCGCCGCGTCACGGTGCGCGCGGGCCAGGTGGTGTCGCAGATCGTGCGGCTGCTGCCGGGACGCGCCGCGCTGCAGGTGGTGAGCGCCGTCCGCTCCAGCGGCCTGTAAGCTCCGCGCGGGAGCCGGGCGTGGGGCGACGTACGTCCAAATCTGTAACTTGTTTGGTTGCAGTTACGTGACGAGATCGTCGGCAAATCCGCCGATGACCGATGTCGAATTCGGCGAGCCTGGTTCGACGTACTCCATGAAGGGGTGCGCGGGCCGGCGGTCCAGGGGAACCACCGGGGGATGACGATGAGCGAGGAATACCGCGAGCCCAACCTGTTCACGCCCGTTCGGCTCGGGCCGTACGAGCTGCGCAACCGGGTGGTGATGGCGCCCATGACCCGCAACCGCGCGGGCGACGGCAACGTCCCCACGGAGATGATGGCCGAGTACTACCGCCAGCGCGCGGGCGCCGGGCTCATCGTGACGGAAGGCGCGCAGGTGGCGCCGGAGGGCGTGGGATATCCCAACACGCCCGGCATCCACACGGATGCGCAGACCGACGGGTGGCGCGCGGTGACGGACGCCGTGCACGCGGAGGGCGGGCGCATCTTCCTGCAGCTGTGGCACGTGGGCCGGGTGTCGCACCCCAGCCTGCAGCCGGGCGGGGCGCTCCCCGTGGCGCCGTCGGCCATCGGGATCGAGGGGGAGAAGCTGTACACGGCCGCGGGGATGGTGCCGTACGTGACGCCTCGGGCGCTGGAGACGGACGAGATCGCGGGAATCGTGGAGCAGTACGCGGAAGGCGCGCGGCGGGCCCACCGGGCCGGGTTCGACGGGGTGGAGCTGCACGGTGCCAACGGCTACCTCATCGACCAATTCCTGCGCGACGGCAGCAACCATCGCACGGACCGCTACGGGGGAACCGCGGAGAACCGTTCGCGCTTTCTGATGGAGGTGACGGCGGCGGTGGTGGAGGTGTGGGGCGGGGAGCGGGTGGGCGTGCGCGTCTCGCCCGTGGGCGGCTACAACGGGATGCGGGACTCCGACCCCGTGGCCACGTTCAGCGTGGCGGCCCATGGGCTCAACCGGTTCGGGCTGGCGTACCTGCACGTGGTGGAGCCGGTGGATGCCGGTGCGTCCGGCGCGCGGGTGACGCCCGTACTCAAGGCGGTGTTCCGCGGGCCGCTCATCGCCAACGGGGGATACGGGGCGGAGACGGGGAACGCGGCCGTGCGGGGCGGGCAGGCGGAGCTGGTGAGCTTCGGCGCCAGCTTCCTGGCCAACCCCGACCTGCCGGAGCGGCTGCGGACCGGCGCGCCGCTCAACGAGCCGGACCGCGCCACCTTCTACGGCGGCGACGCGCGGGGCTACACGGACTACCCGGTGCTGGAAACCGCGAACGCGGCGTAATGACGATCGTTTGCCCGCCGGCCAGGGTGGCCGGCGGGACCTGCACGGGATGGGAGAGGGAGAGCTGACGATGGTGGTTCTGCTTTCGGCGCCGCGAGGGCGCATCAGCGCGGCACGGGTGGTGGCGGCGCACAGGGACGAGACGGAAGAGGCGTACGGCATCATCATCCGCCCGCCGCGCCTGACCGTGCCGGCGTCGGACGTGAACCCGAAGCCCCGTCCGCGGATGACGGTGGGAGGTGTGTCGTGAGCGCGCCGCCGCTGGTGGGCAAGACGGCCCTGGTGACGGGCGGCACGGCGGGGATCGGGCGCGAGACGGCGCTGGGATTGGCCCGGCTGGGCGCGGCCGTGACCCTCGTCGGGCGCAACCACGACCGGGGGATCGAGGCCGTGGAGACGATCCAGCACGAGAGCGGCAACCCCGACGTGGAGCTGATGACGGCCGACCTTGCGTCCCAGGCGGACGTGCGGTCGCTGGCGGAGCGCTTCGCGGTGCGGCACGGGCGGCTGGACCTGCTGGTGAACAACGCGGCCGGGCTGTACGGCGAGCGCGCGGTGACGGCGGACGGCGTGGAGGCGACGCTGGCGCTCACGCACCTGGCGCCGCCCCTGCTGACGCACCTGCTGCTGCCCCTGCTGCGCGAGTCCGCCCCGGCGCGCATCGTCAACGTGAGCGCGGGGGCGCACCGCTGGGCCCGCCCGCGCTGGGACGACCTGCAGTCGGAGCGCGGCTACCGCGGGATGGACGTGTACGCGCGGGCCAAGCTGCTGAACCTGATGTGGAGCGGCGAGCTGGCCCGGCGGGTGCGCGGCACGGGGATCACCGTGGTGGCGGCGGACCCCGGCAGCGCGTGGACGGAGCTGACGGCCGGCATCACCCCCGGGATGGTGCCCACGGCCCTGCGCGCGGTGTGGCCCGTCGTCCGGCGGGTGCAGGGCGGGCGCACGGCGGAGGCCGCGGCGCGCAGCAGCCTGGTGGCGGCGACCTCGCGCGACGTGCTGAGCGGCGCGTACCTGGATTCACGCGGCCGGCCGGCCCAGTCGTCGCAGGCGTCGCGGGACGGGGAGCTGGCGCTGCGGGCGTGGGAGGTGACGGCGGAACTGCTGGGGATCGATGCCGACCAGCTGGCCGGCGCGCGGGCCCGGAAGCGGCGCCCGGCGGAGGAGCGCTACGCGGCGCCCCGCCTGGTGGCCGCCGGCGCGGCGGCCTGACGGATGGATGCTCCGCCCGCCGGGTTCCGGCGGGCGGAGCCGTTTGGGGGATGGGGTGTATGGGGTGGATTCCCGTCTGCGACGGGAGCAGGGTTGGGGTCCTCGCC
>DATING010000094.1:0-1636 GCA_035474555.1 Longimicrobium sp.
CGAATGCTAGCCGGAGTGTAGAACGGGGGATACTGCGAGAATTTCGCACGGCAATGCCGCAGACGGAGTTCGTATCGCCATCAGCCGTAAAGGTGAAGATCCGGCCGCCCACGCAAACATTGACTGAATCGCTGTACCCCACGATGGTTTTCAACGAAAAGGCGTTTACCGACGCCTTCGCGAAGCTTGAATCGGACGGTACCGATTAAGGGATCACTCGATGATGCGCCGGGTCCGCGCTACCACCGCCCCTCCGCGCCCGTCCGCACCTCCGCCACGTCCGGCGCGTCACCCGGCGCGTGGCGCCAGACGGCGGCGAGCTCGGCGTAGCGGCGCACGGCCTCGTCGCGGTGGCCCTGCGCGCGGTGGGCGCGGGCGAGCGCGAGCAGCGTAGCGGCGCGCCCCGGCGTGCGCGCCAGGGCCTGCTCCAGCGCGGGGACGGCCTCGGCGGGACGGCCGAGCACCAGCAGCAGCTCGCCCAGCACCTCGTACGGCGGCTTGACCGTCACGGGCGGGCCGAACGCCATGGGCAACGACGCCTCCAGCGCGCCCGCGGCCCGCAGCAGCACGAGCGCGGAATCCGCATCCCCCGCCGCGTGCAGGCGCAGGGCACGCAGGGTTCCCTCCATCACCCGCGTGTAGCCGCGGTCCGACGCCGTGTAGCCCGGCCGGTTCTCCGGCTCCCCGTCGCGCGCGGCCAGCCGGGCGATCATGCGGTCGGCCAGGGCTGGCTCGCCGCGCCGGAGCGCCGCGTACCCCACGGCAAACTCCTGCGGCGACGCGCTCCACCCCAGCCGCGCCGTATCCACCCGCAGCTGCGCATGGGGCGACGTCCACGCGCCCGCATCCACCACGTACGCCGCCGCGGGAGCGATGAGAAAGGCCCGCGCCCCCTGGTTGCCCTGCGCGCCGGCGGGAAGGCGCTCCAGCTGGGCATCCAGCGAGTCCAGCCACACGCGCGCGTCGCCCTCCCGCCACTGCTGGAGCAGCGCGTAGACCAGCCACTGGGTGTAGTGCGCCCAGCGGATGGGCCCCGGGCTTTCCGGCGGAAGCGACTGCGCGATCACGTTGGTGCGCACCACGTCGTCCCAGCGGCCCACGGCCACGTAGATGTGCGACGTCATGTGCTGCGCGTGCGCGGCCTGCGGGGCAATGCCGCCGTACGCATCCGCCGCGTCCAGCCCGCGCACGGCGAGCCCGGGGGCATCCACCGCGTGGATCAGGTAGTGCGCGCCGCCGGGATGCCGCGGATGGGCGCGGAACACGGCCTCGCTCACGTCGGCCGCGCGGGCGTACGCCACGGGCTCGCGGAAGCCCTGGTTGAGCCCCAGCAGCGAGAGCGCGTAGAACGACGCGGCCTCCACGTCGTCGGGAAAGCGCGCGTGCAGCCGCCCCATGGCCGCGCTGAACGCCGTGTCGCGGGCGGGCTTGGTACCGTCGCCGTACAGGGCCTCCGCCGTCTGCAGGTACATCCGCTCGCGCTCCGTCCGCGCCAGGGCCAGGCGCGCCGCCGGGGTGGGCGCCAGGCGGCGGAGCACGGCGCGGGCGCGGGCCGTATCCTGCTCGTTCCACACGGGATGCGTGTAGGTCAGCGCCTCGCCCCAGAACGACATCACGTCGCCCGGGTCCAGCCGCT
>DATING010000095.1:0-3026 GCA_035474555.1 Longimicrobium sp.
GTGCAGCGCGTGAGCGGCGTGACCGTGCAGGACGGCAAGTACGTCGTCGTGCGCGGCATGGGCGACCGCTACACCGTCACTTCGCTGAACGGCGCGCGCATCCCCAGCCCCGAGCCGGAGCGCCGCGTGGTGCCGCTGGACCTGTTCCCGTCCGGCATCGTGCAGTCGGTGACCACCTCCAAGACCTTTACGCCGGACCTTCCCGGCGACTTCTCGGGCGCGCTGGTGAACATCCGCACGCGCGAGTTCCCCACGGAGCGCTCCTTCGTCTTTTCCACCTCCGTGGGCTACAACGACGCCGTCACGGGGCGGCGCGCCGCGTTTGCCCCCCGCGCGGGCGGCGAGCTGTTCGCCTGGACGGGCGCCCAGCGCGACCTGCCGGCGCCCCTGGCCCAGGCGGGCGACCTCAAGGGGCGGCTGAACCAGCAGCAGTACAACCAGCTCATCGGCTCCTTCCGCAACGCCTGGGGCGTGCAGACGGGGCGCGGGGCGCCCAACACGTCCTGGTCCGCCTCGCTGGGCGGCTCGGACCCGCTGTTCGGCCAGCGCATCGGCTACCTGCTGAGCGGCTCGT
Organism: Longimicrobium sp.; assembly: GCA_035474555.1. GTDB lineage: Bacteria > Gemmatimonadota > Gemmatimonadetes > Longimicrobiales > Longimicrobiaceae > Longimicrobium. The sequence continues at coordinate 575 of DATING010000095.1, forward strand.
ACTCGCGCTCCAGCGAGGTGCGCGCGGGCGACTACCGCGCCACGTACGACCAGACGGACGACGAGGCGGAGAACATCTTCCGCGGCCTGGAGAACACGGGGCGCACCAGCGTGCTGTGGGGCGGCGTGGCCAACCTGAGCACGGTGCTGGGCACGCACTCGCGCCTCTCCAGCAACAACATCTACAACCGCTCGGGTGACAACGACGCCCGCACGGAGCGCGGCTTCAGCGAGAACTACAGCGTGGAGGTGGACATCGACCGCCTGCAGTACGTGGAGCGGACGGTGCGCTCCAACCAGCTGTCGGGCGAGCACGAGCTGGGCAGCCACAAGGTGGACTGGGCCGTGACCTCGTCAGGCGTGACGCGCGACGAGCCGGACCGCTCGGAGATCGTGTACGTCGTCAGCCGTGACGAGGCGGGGAACGTGAGCGGCCGCGAGTGGCTGTTCAGCGGCACCGAGGCGGCCGTGCGCACCTTTGGCCAGCTGAACGAGAACAACCTGGAGGGGCGCCTGGACTACCGCCTGAGCATTGGCGGCAACCACTCGGTCAAGATCGGCGGCCTGTTCCGCAACACGGACCGCGACGCCGAGAACCGCGCGTACTCCATCACCAACCGCGGGCTGCCCCTTTCCCGCGAGGAGCTGGCGCAGAACGCCGAGGACCTGTTCGACGGCCGCTACACGGAGGCGGGCGACAGCGTGTTCAACATCCAGCCGCTGCTGCAGGGCGGCTCGTACACGGCCGAGGACCGGCTGGCGGCGGGCTACGCCATGGCCGAGTACCGCCTGGGCCGCTTCCAGGTGGTGGGCGGCGCGCGGGTGGAGCACGACGACCTGCAGGTGGACGCGGTGTCGCAGGACGGCTCCACCGTCTCGCCCAACCCCACCTACACGGACGTGCTGCCGTCGCTGGCGCTGAACATCGACGTGACGGACGCGCAGAAGCTGCGCTTCTCGGCCTCGCAGACGGTGGCCCGGCCGGAGTACCGCGAGCTGGTGCCGTTCCTGATCCGCGACGTGCTGGGCGCCGACAACATCCAGGGCTTTCCCGGCCTGCGCCGCACCCGCATCCAGAACTACGACGCGCGCTGGGAGATCTACCCGGCGTCGGACGAGATCATCAGCGTGGGCGTGTTCGCCAAGCGCTTCGACGATCCCATCGAGCGCATCTACATCGGCACGTCGGGCGCGGCCATCATCAGCTACCGCAACGCCGACGCGGCCACCAACTACGGCGTGGAGCTGGAGCTCCGCAAGAACCTGGGCGCGTTCTGGGAGCGGCTGGACGACCTGACCTTCTCGTCCAACGTGACGGTGATGCGCAGCCGCATCGACGCAGGCGACACGCTCTCCATCAACGAGGACCGCGGGCTGGTGGGGCAGGCGCCGTACGTGGTGAACGCCGGCCTGACCTGGGCGCCGGGCGAGGGCTCCACGAGCGCCACCATCCTCTACAACACCGTGGGGCAGCGCGTGTACACGGCCGGCCCGCGCGGGCTGCCGGACGTGCTGGAGCAGCCGCGCCACCTGCTGGACCTGTCGCTGCGGCTGGGGCTCTCGGAGCGCCTGTCGGCCCGTTTTGACGGCCGCAACCTGCTGAACGCGGGCTTCGAGGTGCGGCAGGGGCCGGCCGTGCGCGAGTCGTACACGCCGGGCCGGGTGTTCTCCATGGGCCTGACCTGGCGGCAGTAGCCGAACGGCCCCCGAGTCGTGACGGATCCGAGACGCGGCGGTCGTTCCGCCGGGACACGCCGCGTCAGATTCATGGCGTCGTTCGCAACCGTGCTTTCCAACACACAAGGACAGAACCCGATGAAGTCACTCTCCCGCAGGCTCCTTTCCGTCGGCCTGGTGCTCGGGCTGGGCGCCCTGGCAGCGTGCGAAGATGACGGACCGACCACGCCCGACCTGGGGCAGGTGCAGAACGTGACGGTGTCGCCGGCCTCCACCACCTCGCTGACGATCGCGTTCGACGCGGTGGCGGGCGCCCAGTCGTACGAGATCCAGCGCGGGCAGGGGCTGGCCCCCGCGGCGTTCACCACGGTGACCTCGGTGACCACCCCATCGCACACGGACGCGGGGCTGGCGGCCAACACCGACTACACCTACCGCGTGTTCGCCCTGCGCGGCACGGAGCGCGGCGCCTACGGCCAGGCCTCGGGGCGCACGAGTGCCGTGGCGGCCACGCCCACGCGCGAGATCACGGCAGACATTACGGCCAACCGCACCTTTTACCGCGACACCATCTACCGGCTGGGCACCTTCATCAAGGTGACCAACGGCGCCACGCTGACCATCCAGGACGGCACGCGCATCGAGGGCGAGGAGAACTCGGCGCTGTTCATCCTGCGCGGCGCCAAGATCGACGCGCGCGGCTCGGTGGAGCGTCCCATCGTCTTTACCTCGGCCAAGCCGGTGGGCGAGCGGCGGGCGGGTGACTGGGGCGGGTT
>DATING010000096.1:0-4113 GCA_035474555.1 Longimicrobium sp.
GCCTGGATGGGCGTGCGCTCTCGCCTGAATTGAACGCGCTGCCCCACCAGCTCCGTACGTTCGCACAGTTCGTAGCTGGCCACGCCTTCCGAGCTCCGTCCCTGCGCGTCCTCGAACCTCACGTAGCAGCCCCGGTCTCCAGAGACGAGTTCCCGGATTACGTTCGCCTCGGACGGGGATGCGACCGAAGCCTGCGGGGCGTCAGAATCAGCGGGCGCGTCACTCGACTGGCTCGTGCACCCGCCAACGACCAGCCCCGCACCCAGGAGCAGAACCGCAAAGGATCGAGACGCGAGAGTGCGGTCACATCGCGTCGCGGAGGAGCGGAGACGACTCACGGCCGGCCTTTGGTTTCGTGGTGAAAGACAATCAGAGACAACAGGAATCGCGAGCTTGGCAGGTTCGTGCATGGATGGGAGGGCGCGCCGTTGAATGCCTGGCGTTCCGAACGTCAAGGCATATGCTGTGCCGAGTTCCCCGAAGGCGAAAAGTCCCGTCACGGCAAGCAAATCACCGGCGGACCGACCGGGCCCCTCCCCCGGACCGGCCTCACCCCCGTCTCCCTGTCACCGCCCCCGCGCGCGGACGCCGAGGTAGTCGCGGCGGAAGAGCCAGTCGCGGGAGGCCGCTTCCGGCGGGCCGAGCGGGCGCGTGGTGCCCGAGTGGAGCCACGTCACCGTATCGGCCACGGAGAGGATGAACGGCACCTCGTGCCCCGTGACGATGACCGCCGTTCCGCGCCGGGCGAGCGCGCGGAACGCGGCGATGAACACCTCCGTGTCCGCCGGCGTGATCCCCAGGAACGGCTCGTCGGCCAGCAGGCAGTCGGGGGCGCGCACCATGGCCAGCGCCAGCTCCGCCCGCCGCTGCTCGCCGCCGGAGTACGTGCCGACGGTACGGTCCAGCAGGTGGGTGATCTTGAGCTCCTCCACCTCCGTGCCGTCCATCGGCAGGCCGAACCGGCGCCGCAGGGCGTCCAGGTGCTGGCGCAGGGTGAGCGTGCGGGTGAGGGTGCAGCGGTCCGCGGGCAGCAGGAACAGCCCCTGCCGGGCCAGCCGGTACAGGCGCGTGCGGGTGTACACGTCCCCGCGAAAGCGCACGATGCCGTGGTCCGGCGCCATCAGCCCCGCCATGATGCGCAGCAGCGTGCTCTTGCCGGAGCCGTTCCGGCCGATCAGCGCCGTCACCACGCCCCGGTCGGCGTGGACGGTCGCCGCGGAGAGCACCTTCCGCTCCCCGAACCGCTTGCCGATGGAGTCGGCCGCCAGGATGGTCTCCGCGACCGCGCTCACGCGGCGAACACCGCGCGGAGCCCCGCCAGCAGCGCCATGTGCGCCGCCGCCCCGGGCCAAGCGAGCCAGCCAACGGTGCACACCGCCTCCAGCGCCGCCGCGGGCACCAGCAGGTACGCGGCGATGGTGGGCCAGCCGTAGCCGAGGTTCGCCAGGTACAGGTCCTCGTCGCTGCGTCGCGCCTGCAGCATCCCCAGGCTCACCACCATCGCCGGGACGAGCGGATTGCCACCGGGCAGCAGCTCCACCGGTTCGATGGGCACGTCGTTCATCGCGCCCACGTAGAGCTGGAGCACTGCGCGGAACATGTGCAGCAACACCCAGTACGCCGCCGAGCGTCGGATGAACACGCCCGGGAGCGGCGCGACGAGCAGAAAGGAGGGCTTGTGCATCTGGGGTCGGTGACGGGGTCCCCCGCGGCCGCGGGCGGATTCGCCCACGCGCGGAAGATGCCCGCTCCGCGCGCGCGCAGGCAACTACCGTGGCCGCCCGGGACCCGATCGTAAGAACATCCTCATCCTGGGGCCGGTCCTACATCTGCGGCGCTCGAGCACTACGAACTGTACCGGTTGCGGACGGTCTCGCTGTCGCCCTCATCCAAGCGGCTCGAAGTACCGGTCCTCCAGGTACTCGATGCGTCCGAGGCTGATCTTCTGGACGTGGTACCGCCACTGCCCGTCGGCGTCGGGATGGTCGGGGGCGATGTACATGAGCCCGTGGCTGCCGGGCCACTGCTCCGCGATCCACTCGAAAACGCCGAGGACCCCCGGCTGGCCATGGTTGCGCAGCCCCGACGCGGTGACGAGCAGCGTGTTGAGGTTGGTGATGTGGAACGACTCCCGCGAGCCTTCATCCAGCGCCGCGATGCGCGCCCTCAGCTCCTCGTCGAGCCGGCGTTCCCCCTCCCGGTCGCCGAAGTCGGGGAGGACGGCCCAGCAGTGGTATTCGAACATGGATCGCGTTTGAGCGCTGCCAAAGTTGTCCCGTCAGAGATCCGCGGGGTCGGTGATCCGAAGCTGAAAGTGGAACCCCTCGTACGCCTGCAGCAGGCGGAGGAGGGCGTCAAAGTTCACAAACTGGCCGTCAACGGCAACTCCGCCGTACTCGATCCGGCCCTTCAGTTCATCGTGCGCAAGTTCCAGGTCATCGTCCTCTCCGTGCAGGTACCGCGTGGACAGCTCGCGCCGGATCGTCTGCCGCAGCTTCCCCAGCGCCAGAAACGGATCCGTCTCGGACATCGCAGCGAACTCGTACCGGCCCTCATAATCCACCGCCTCGACGGCCTTCAAGAAACGCTGGTCGTCGTCGCGAACAAAGTCGATGATGAACTCGCGCGTGATTCCGCGGCAGTCTACGTATGACTCACGGTGCGGGAAGTGAGCCGCCGCCTGCTCGTTGGCGTGTTGGATCATCTCGTTGCTGTCCATGGAAAGGGGTTGGAAATCAGGATTGCGTCAGCCACGCTCCGCCGCGCGCCGGAGTTGCGCCGCCAGTTCTCGTAGCCGTCCGCCCGGCTCTCCAGCCCTTCCGCCAGCTGCACCAGGCTTCCCGGCCGCATCGCCATCTCGATCACAGCTTCACCCGCGAACCCGGCCCGGGCGCGTGTGCCACCAGGCGTAGTAGGCGCCGCCGGCCACCACGCACGCCGCCGACGCCAGGGCCAGGGCGGTGACGCCGAGCCATGCGAACGCCAGCGCGCCGGCCACCCCGCCGCCGAAGAAGCCGACGAGGATACTGAGCATGAGCAGGAGCTTCCACGTGGGGACGCGGCGGTGGCGGATCCAGTGCCCCATCATCACGCCCAGGTCGGTCACGATCCCGGTCACGTGGGTCGTGCGGATCACGAGGCCGTAGTAGCTGCTCGCCATTGCGTTCTGGATGCCGCACGCGGTGGCGGCGAGGGTTACGCCGAGCGCGTTGCCGCCGCGCAGCAGGGCGACGGCGACCGCCAGCACGCCGCCTTCGATCAGCAGGGCGACTCCGTATCGCCGCCCGGGGCGCAGCTTGCGGCCGCCGATCACCATCCCCGACACCATCGCGCCCACCAGGAATCCGCCGACGATGGAGACGACCACGCGCAGGTCCGCGAGGTTTCGCGTCGCAACGTCGATGCTCAGGCGCGATACGGCGCCGCTCATGTGGCTTACGGGCACGTGAAAGAACCCGAGCACCACGACGTTGATGAACCCGGCGAGCCCCGCCAGCGACACGGCTCCCGCGAACACCAGCCTCCGCTCGGAGGGCGCGGCGCGGTGCGGGATTCTGGGGCGGCGGTACGGCATACGGGCCAGGCGGATCGGGAGCAGGGGCGAGCGAATGCACCATTTTCGCGCCTCGTGCCGCATCGCGCCATCACCGCTGTGCCAAGGCCCACGGGTCGTTGCTCCCGGGCTGCGTCTCCGCGATGCGAGCCCTGCTGCGGCCGCAAGGGGCCCGCCAGCCTGTCCGGCACCCCACGCCCGGCTCGCCGGATCGCGGACGGGTCGGCGCTCGCGCACGCACGCCCGACTGTTAGCGATCGGTACCGACCTGCAGAGCATCCTCATCCTGGGCCCCCGGCCCATCGTCCTCGGCTCGGCGGCTGATTACATTGCAGCACGCTGGCCGTGTGGCCGCACAGGCTCATAAACGTGCGTCGGAGGCGAATCGAGTGCGAGCAACCATCCTGGTGTCGGTGGACGCGCCGGAGGAGGTCGCGGCCGCGGAAGCCTGGTTCGCCCGGTGGCGTCCTCATCTGACCTACTGCTCCGAGAACACGGGATGCGGCTGCTGCATCCACATGTGGGACGTCGATGCACCCGCGGAGGCCATCGAGGCGCTT
>DATING010000097.1:0-3395 GCA_035474555.1 Longimicrobium sp.
GGCTGGCTGAAGCCGAACACCAGCCCTGGGAACTTCTCCAGCTCCTCCGACATGAGCGCTTCGAGCTCCGGCTTGGATGACGCCTTCTTCCAGCCGTCCATGGGCTTCAGCGTCACGATCACGTCGCTGATGTTGACGCCCATGGGGTCGGTCGCGATCTCGGCGCGGCCGGTCTTGGAGACGACGTCGTCGATCTCGTTCGGGAAGGCGGCGACCAGCCGCTTCTCCACCTGCCCCGCCTGCCGCGTCGACTCCTCCAGCGAGACGCTCGGCAGCCGCAGGATCTGGATCGCGAGCGAGCCCTCGTCCAGCCGCGGGATGAACTCGGAGCCGAGGAACGGCACCACGCCGAGCGCGGCCACGACCGACAGCGCCGCCCCCGCGAGCACCTTGCGCGAGTGCACGAGCGTCCACGCCAAGGCTGGCTCGTAGATGCCCTTCGCCTTGCGGATCAACCAGACGTCCTTCTCTTCCACCTTGCCGCGCATGAAGATCGAGATCAGGACCGGCGTCAGGAGGAAGGTGAGCAGCAGCGAGCCGATGAGCGCGAACACGACCGTGAGCGCCATGGGCTTGAACATCTTCCCCTCGACGCCCTCCAGACTCAGGATCGGCAGGTAGACGACGATGATGATGCCCACGCCGAAGAGGATGGGCCGCGATACCTCGGAGCACGCCTCCAGCACCGTGCGCATGAAGCTCTCGCCCTCCTTGCGGTGCCCCAGCCGCCGCATGGAGTTCTCCACCATCACGACCGACCCGTCCACCACCAGGCCGAAGTCGATGGCGCCCAGGCTCATCAGGCTGCCGGCGATCCCGGCCTGCACCATCATGCCGAGCGCGAACATCATCGACAGCGGGATGGCCAGCGCCACGATGAGCGCCGCCCGGATGTTCCCCAGGAGGATGAAGAGCACCACGACGACCAGGATCGCGCCCTCCACCAGGTTCCGCTCGACGGTCTTGAGCGTGCGCTCCACCAGCTCCGTGCGGTCGTAGAACGCCGTGAGCTTGACCCCCTTCGGGAGGCTGCGCGCCGCGACGGCCACGCGCTCCTTCACCTGCTCGATGACCGTGCGGGAGTTGGAGCCCATGCGCATCATCACGATGCCGGTCACCACCTCCCCGCGGCCGTTCTTCGAGACGGAGCCCTGCCGGATGGTGTGGCCGATGGCGACGTCTGCCACGTCGCCGACCCGCACGGGCGTGCCGCCCTGGCTGGTGACGACGATCCCGCGGATCTGGTCCATGTCCTGGACCTGGCCCACGCCGCGGATGACCAGCTGCTCGGCGCCCTTGGTGATGTATCCGCCGCCGGCGTTCTGGTTGTTGGCGGAGACCGCGTCCAGCACCTGCTGCAGCGTCAGGTTGAACTGCACCAGGGCTTCCGGCCGCACCAGCACCTGGTACTGCTTCTCGTAGCCGCCGAACGAGTTGACCTCGGCGACGCCGGCGACGCTGCGCAGCTGCGGCGCCACGACCCAGTCCTGCAGGGTGCGGAGCTCGGTCGCGTCTACGTTCTCTGCCTCGATCGTGTACTGGTAGATCTCGCCCAGGCCGCTGCTGATAGGCCCCATCTCGGGGTTGCCGAAGCCTTCCGGGATCTCCTCCCGCGCCTGCTGCAGCCGCTCCTGCACCAGCTGCCGGGCGAAGTAGATGTCGGTTCCCTCCTCGAAGACGATGGTGACCTGGGAGAGCCCGAACTTGGAGAGGGAGCGTACCTCCTCCACGTCCGGCAGCCCGGACATCGCCAGCTCGATGGGGAGCGTGATCTGGCGCTCCGCCTCCAGCGGGGAAAGTGCGGGCGCGTTGGTGTTGATCTGGACCTGCACGTTGGTCACGTCCGGCACCGCGTCGATCGGGAGCCGGAGCGCGGACCACACGCCCCACCCGACCAGGAGAACGGTGAGCGCCAGCATCAGCAGGCGCTGCTTGAGGACGAACCCGATGACGTTCTTCATCGGCGCCTCAGTGGCCGTGCTCGCCGATCTCGCCTTTGGCGAGCTCGGAACGAAGCGCGAATGCCCCCGCCACCACGATCCGGCTGCCGGGCTGCAGGCCGGAGCTGATCACGACGCGGTTCCCGTCCAGCGTCTCCCCGACCTCCACCGGAGCGGCGCGGAACTCGCCCCGCTCGGCACCGGGGACGAACACGACCTTCCTGCCCTCCAGCTCCTGGATCGCGTCCTGCGGCACCACGACGACGGCGGGTCCGGAGGCGTCCGCACCCACGTCGATCCGTGCGTTCGCGAACATGCCCGGCTTCAGCGCGCCGCTCTCGTTCCGGATCTCCACGCGCGCCGGGACGGTGCGCTTCTGCGGGTCCAGCACCTCGCCGATGTAGACGATCCGCCCGGGAAAGGTCTGCCCCGGGTAGGCGGCGACTTTCACCTCCGCAGACTGTCCGACGCTCACCCGGCCGAGGTCGCGCTCGAAGACGTCGAGCTCGATCCAGACGCGGGACAGGTCGGCGACGGTGAACAGCTGGTCCGCCGGCGTCGCCATCTCGCCCAGGCTCGCGTCTCTGGCGACCACCACTCCGGCGAACGGCGAGGTCATCACGAAGCTGCCGCCGGTGCCCGGCCCCGCGCCCATCGCGCGGAGGCGCTCGCGCGCGCTCTGGAGCGATGCCTGCGCACGGCGCAGGTCGGCCTCGGCGTCCAGCAGCTCCCTCCGGCTGGAGATTCCCTGCTGCTCCAGGCGCTGCTCGCGGGCGTAGTTCTCGGCCGCGATGCGCACGAGCGCGCCGGCCTCGTGCTCCTCCGCCCGGATCTGGCCCACCTCGGCGCTTTCCAAGGTCGCGATGACCTGGCCGCCTCCCACGCGGTCCCCGATATTCGCGCGGAGCCCCGTGATCCGCCCGTCCGTGCGCGGCCCGATGTGGCTCACCCGGTTGGGGTCGTAGGCGATGGTTCCGGTGACCTGCAGGCCGCTCGACGCGACCGCCTCGACCGCGGCGACCTGGATCCCCGCCACGGCGAGCGACGCGGAATCGAGATGCACGGCGTCCGCTTCCGCACCCTTCTCGCCCTCGGCGTGCTCCTCTCCTTCTTCCGCCTTCTCTTCGCCGCCGCCGCCGCACGCCGCCACTCCAACCGTGAGGAGCGCCAGGAGCAGGAGCGGCAGGAGCGAGCGCCAGAACGACGAACGCTTCATATCAGTCATTGTCGGTATCCCCGATCGTATCGTCGATGTCGGCAAGCACGGGCGAGGCGCCGGTGGCCACCTCGAGGAAGACCTGCGCACGGCGCTGCGCCTGCCAGGTGTCCCAGTAGCCCAGCTCCGCGTCCAGCAGCTGGTTGCGCACGAGCAGGAGGGTGGCGAGGTCGATCTTTCCCTCACGGTAGGCGATCTCCAGCAGCGCCCGGTTCTCGCGCGTGGGCTGGAGGACGGAC
>DATING010000098.1:0-3559 GCA_035474555.1 Longimicrobium sp.
CACGCAGTTTGTGGGAGAGGGTGGACGAGCCTAAGCGAGGCCGGGTGAGGGCCACCGCCGGCGCGCGGCACGATCCCAATCCATCTCCCCATCCCCATCCGCCGATCCTGCTCCCCTCCGTCCATCCCGCCTTGATTCGCCTCGCGGCCCGGGCTCTGCTATTCTGTGGCGGCTTGCTCGCCAGCACGTGGAAACAGCAGAATCTGACGGATCGGACGTAATCAGAATGCCGGAGCTGCCCCTCACGCTGTACCGCGCCGCCTGGGTGCTCCCCGTGTGCGCCGACCCCATCCGCAACGGCGCCGTCCTGGTCGGGACGGAGGGGCGCATCGCGACGGTGGGGCCCGCCCCGGCCATCGAGCCCCCGGAGGGCGCGCACGTCGTGGAGCTGGGCGAGGCGGCGCTCCTTCCCGGGCTGGTGAACGTGCACGCGCACCCGGAGCTGGCCATGTTCCGCGGCGCGCTCGAAGACCTGTGCTTCCGCGACTGGATCCTCCGCCTGGTCGGGGCCAAGCGCGCGGCGCTCACGGAAGACGATTTCCAGACTGCCGCGCGGTGGACGATGGTGGAGGCGCTCCGCTCCGGCATCACCACGCTGGGCGCCACGGAATCGTCCGGGGCGGCGGCCCGCGCGCTGTGCGAGGCGGGGCTGCGCGGCGTGGTCTACCAGGAGGTGTTCGGGCCCGATCCGTCGCAGGTGGAGGAATCCATGGCGGGGCTGCGCGACAACGTGGAGTGCCTGCGCGCATGGCAGTGCGACCGCGTGACCATCGGCATCAGCCCCCACGCGCCGTACACGGTGAGCGACGCGCTCTTCACGGCCGCGGCGGAGTACGCCCTCGCCGCGCAGCTGCCCATGGCCGTGCACGCGGCGGAATCGGCCATCGAGCACCAGCTGGTGCAGGCGGGCGAGGGCGACTTTGCGCCGGGGCTGCGCGCGCGGGGAATCGCCACGCCGCCGCGGGGCCGCACCACGGTGGAGATGCTGGATCGGCTCGGCGTCCTTCGCGCGCGGCCGCTCCTCATCCACTGCGTGCTGCTGGACGAGGACGACATCCGCCGCGTAGCCGACACGGGATCCGCCGTGGCGCACTGCCCGGTGGCCAACGCGCGGCTGGGGCACGGGCTGGCGCCGTATCCCGAGATGATCGCGCAGAACGTGCGCGTGGGGCTGGGGACGGATTCCGTGGGGAGCAACAACCGGTTGGACCTGCTGGAGGAAGCGCGCATCGCGTCGGTCCTCCACCGCGCGCGGCTGGCCCGCTGCGACGTGCTGTCCCCGGCGGAACTGCTGCGGCTGTGCACGATCGACGGGGCGCGGGCGCTGGGGCTGGACGCGCGGATCGGCACGCTGGAGCCGGGCAAGGACGCGGACCTGTGCGCCGTCTCCCTCGCCGCGCCGCACGTGCGCCCGGTGCACGATCCCGTGGCGGCCATCTTTCACGCCGCGCGCGGGTGCGACGTGGTGATGACGGCGGTGCAGGGGCGCGAGCTGTACCGCGACGGCCGGCTGACGACGCTGGACCCGGCCGCGCTGGAGCCGGCGCTGGAAGACGCCGCGGCCCGCCTGCGCCTGGCGATGTCGTGAAGCCCGCGCACGCCGCCCTGCTGGAGCAGCGCTCGCGCGAGGTCCGCGGCGTTCTCGTCCGCATGCTGGTCGTGAGCCTGGTGCTGGTCTCGGCCAAGACGGCGGCGGGCGTGCTCTCCGGCTCCCTGGCCGTGCTGGGTGGCGCGTTCGATTCCGCGCTGGACGTGATGACGACCGTCGTGGCCATGCTGCTGGCGCGCGTGGCAGGCAAGGAGCCGGACGAGGACCATCCCTACGGCCACGAGAAGTTCGAGGCGCTGGGGGCGCTGGCGATGGTGGCGTTCCTTTCCATCACCGTCTACGAGCTGGTGCGGACGGCCATCGGGCGCATCGGGGGCGACGCGCACGGGCCCGTGGACACCTGGCTGGGCGTGGCGGTGATGGGCGGATCGCTGGTGATCGGCATCGTGGCGTCGGAGTACGAGCGGCGGCGGGGGCGGGCGCTGGAGAGCGACCTGCTGCTGGCGGACGCGGCCCACCTGCGCGCGGACGTGTACGTCACGCTCGCGGTGCTCATCGGCCTGCTGCTGACGCACTACGGCTGGCAGAGCGGGGACGCGTGGACGGCGCTGGTGGTGGCCGTGCTCATCATCCGCACGGGCATCCACATCCTCCGCGAGACGGTGCCGGTGCTGGTGGACGAGGCGGCGGTGGATTCCAGCGAGATCCGGCGGATGGCGGAGGCCATGGACGGTGTGCATGCGGCGTACGACGTCCGGTCCCGCGGCCGCGCCGGCGCCCGCTTCGCGGAGCTGACCATCGCGGTCAAGGGCGGCCTGGACGTGGAGACGGCGCACGAGATCGCCGACCTGGTGGAGGACGAGGTGTGCCGGCGGCTAGGCGCGCGGCAGGTGGTGGTGCACATCGAGCCGCGCTCCGCCGCCCCGGTTCGCGCCGGCGAGCCGCTCCCACCGGACGCGCGCGCATGACGTCGCTGCCGCGCTCCGCCGGTGCCGAGCGGATGGACGAGCCCGGGCAGGACCCCGCCGAGCTGGGCCGCAGCCTGGCGGACCTGCGCGGCGTGAACCGCTGGCTGGGCGGCTATCGCGTCGTCCTCCATCACCTGGGCCGGTTGGTCGCGCGGCATCCGCGGCCCGCGTATCGCGTGCTGGACGTGGCGACCGGCTCGGCGGACATCCCGCTGAAGGTGGCCGCGTGGGCGCGAGCGAGGGGGGTGCGGATGGAGATCGTGGCGACCGACCTGCACGCCACCACGCTGGAGTATGCCCGCCGGCAGACGGCGGCGGACCCGGACGTGCGCGTGGAGGCGGCGGATGCGTTGAACCTTCCGTACGCGGACGGCGCGTTCGACTTCGCGCTGTGCTCCACCGCGCTGCACCACTTCGACGCGCGCGATGACCTGCTGCGCGCGCTGCGGGAATTGGATCGCGTGACACGAATCGGCGGCATCGTGAACGACCTGCGCCGTTCGCGTCCCGCCCTGGTGGGCGCGAACCTGCTGGCCGCGACGTTCTGGCGCACGCACCCCGTGACGCGCCACGACGGGCCGCTGTCCGTGCGGCGGTCGTTCACCCCCGCGGAGCTGGGCGACCTCGCCCGCGCGGCCGGGCTGCCGGGTGCGCAGGTGCACGCGCACGTGCCGTTTCGCGTGGCGCTGGTGTGGGAGCGGGATGAGGATCGGAGGGAGGGATGAACTCGGTGAGTGGCCAGATTAGATGCACGGGCGGAGTTTTACGGCGCCCGCTGCGCGGGGCCCCTCACCCCCCGGCCCCCTCTCCCGCAAACTGCGCGGGAGAGGGGGAGAACTGCGCTCGTGCACGGAGGTGGGTTCTCCGCACGGGCGGGGCGCCCCCTCCCCCCGGCCCCCTCCCCCGCTTCGCGGGCAGGAGGGGGAGAACTTCATCCTCCCTCGGACTTCGTTCCGGCGTGGTACCCGCGCGTGACGGACAGTCCGCGCAGGCGGACTTCGTGTGGTTGTTGCGGCGAATTCATTCGCTCAGTCAGGTGGCC
>DATING010000099.1:0-11642 GCA_035474555.1 Longimicrobium sp.
CACCAGGGTGATGCCCCCCGTGCGGATCTGCCGCTGCACCGTCTCGACCACCTCGCTGTTCACCGTCAGCGTGACGGCGGCCACCCCCACGTTCTCCGCCGCCTTGCGCACCAGGCGCGAGTGGTAGCTGGTGGTGACCACCAGGTCCGTCTGGCGGATGGCCTCCTCCACCCCGTGGAACTCCACGGAGCGGTCGGGGCGGGGCAGGGGCACGGGCGAGATGTACACGGGCACGGCCTCCAGCCCGAACTGCTCCTCGAGCTCGGCGCTGTACGCCGTCATCTGGTCCACGTTGCTCTCCACCACGGCGCAGCGCAGCCGGATGGTGGACGTGCACCGCCGGATGAGCTCGGGGATCTCGGCCATGGTCATGCGGCGCTTCCACCCCTCCACCAGCACGCCGGCCATCCACCGCGCCGTCTCGGCCAGCACCTCGCCGCCGAGCTGGTCCTGGGGGGCCAGGTACACGCCGGAGCGGCCGCGCACCTCCACGAGCCCCTCGTCCTCCAGGGCGCGGTAGGCCTGGGCCACCACGCGGTGGTCCACGCCCATCTCGCGCCACAGGGCGCGGATGCTGGGCAGACGGTCGCCAGGCTGCAGCAGCCCCAGGTGCAGGGCGCTCAGGATGCGGTCGCGCAGCTTGTCGCTAAGGGCGGTTTCCTGATCCATCTCAACCGGTCTGGGTGGCGTCCACGGTGCCGGGCGCGGCCGGACGGCGCGCGCCGCAAGTGCCTAATAGGATCGTCTTGCGGGGGGTTCGCGCAACACGTACCCTGCAACGAGCGCCGGGTGCCCCGACTTCAAAGCGCATCGCTGGCGTGCTCCGTGCGTTCGGAATCCTATCAATGAGCACGTTTGGAGGCGCGAGCACAAGACCCGCGCGCTGCGGACACCCTTCGCGCGCACCCCGGCGGCCGTTTTTCCGGCCGCTGGAACCGTCCCGTTCCCGCCTTCGATGACGCTGCTGCCCCTGCTGGTGATCCTGGTGCTGATCGCGCTCACGGCCCTGTACGTGGCCGCGGAGTTCGCCGCCGTGAGCGTGCGCCGCAGCCGAATCCGGCAGCGCGCCGAGCAGGGCGACGCGGCCGCCATCCGCCTGCTCCCGTACCTGGATGACCCCCAGGCGCTGGACACGTACATCGCGGCGTCGCAGATCGGCATCACCCTCACCTCGCTCATCGTGGGCGCGTACGGCCAGGCCACCCTGGCGGGGCCGCTGGCCGGCGTCATCCAGTCCGTGCGCTCCATGTCCGACGCGGCGGCGCACTCCACGGCGGCCGGCATCATCCTCGTCACGCTCACGGTCCTGGCCATGGTGCTGGGCGAGCTGATCCCCAAGTCGCTCGCCCTGCAGTTCCCCACGCAGGTAGCGCTCCGCACGTCGCTGCCCATGCGCTGGTCGCTGATCGTCTTTTCCTTCTTCATCAAGATCCTCAACGGCAGCGGAGCGTTGGCGCTGCGTGCCATGGGCGTGCAGCCCGTGGGCCACCGCCACATCCACAGCCCCGAGGAAATCGACCTGCTGATTGCCGAAAGCCGCGACGGCGGGCTGCTGGAGCCCGACGAGCACCGCCGCCTGCGCCGTGCCCTGCAATTGGGAATCCGCCCCGCGCGCCACCTGATGGTGCCCCGGCAGGAGATCGTGGGCGTGGAGATCGACACGCCGTCGGACGTGGTGCTCAAGCGGATGGCGGAGTCGCCGTACACACGCCTGCCCGTGTACCGCGGCGACATCGACCACGTGGAGGGGCTGCTGCACACCAAGGACCTGTTCCGCGGCTACCTGTCCGGCGGGCACATGGCCTCGGTCCGGCAATTGATGCGGCCCATCCTGATGGTGCACGAGAGCGTGACGGCCGACCGGCTGCTCACCCTCATGCGCGAGCGGCGCAGCCACCTGGCCATCGTCATGGACGAGTTCGGGGGCGTGGCGGGGCTGGTGACGCTGGACGACGTGCTCACGGAGGTGATGGGCGAGGCCCCGGACGAGTTCCGGCGCAACGAGAAGCGCCCCGAGCGGCTGGACGACGGCCGCGTGCGCCTGCCGGGGTGGATGCGGCTGGACCAGGCGGAGCCGTGGCTGGGCATCCTGTGGGAGGGCGAGGCCGACACGGTGGGAGGGCGGGTGATGGAGGAGCTGGGCCACGTCCCCGTCCCCGGCGAGACGGTGACCATCGGCGGGATCGCCATCGTGGTGGAGGAGGTGTCGGGGCACGCGGTGGCGTCGGTGCTGGCCACGCCCTGGGAGGGCCGCCAGCGCGACGCCGGCGAGGAGGGGCGCGCGGATGGATAAGCTCGTGCCCATCCTCATCATCACCGTGCTGATCCTGGCCAACGCGCTGTTCGTGGCGGCGGAGTTCGCCATCGTGGGGGCGCCGCGGGCGGCCATCGAGCGGCGCGCGGCGGACGGCGACGCCATGGCCCGCGTGGTCCTGGGCATCCTGCGCGACCCGCGGCGGCAGGACCGCTACATCGCCACGGCGCAGCTGGGCATCACCGTGGCCTCGCTGGGGCTGGGCATGTACGGCGAGCACGTGCTGGCGGAGTGGATCGGCCACTCGCTGGCGGGATTGGGATCGTTGCGCGCTCCCGCGGCGCACACCATCGCCAGCATCCTGGCCGTGGCCATCCTCACCTACTTTCACATCGTGGTGGGGGAGATGATCCCCAAGACGCTGGCCCTGCAGTCGTCGGAGCGGGCGGCGCTGCTGGTGACGCCGGTGATGCTGGGGATCCAGCGCGTGGTCATCATCCCCGTCATGGCTCTGAACGCCATCGGCAACCTGCTGCTGCGGCTGGTGGGGATCAACCGCTTCGCCGCGTCGGGGGAGCACTACCGCACGCCCGAGGAACTGCAGTTCATCATCCGCGAAAGCCAGGCGGGGGGGATGCTGCGGCGCGAAAGCGCGGACGTGGTGCAGGAACTCCTGGAGTTCGGCGACCTGACGGCGGGGGAGGTGATGATCCCCCGCGTGCGGGTGACGGGGATCCCGGCCGAGGCCACGGCCGAGGAGATGCTGCGGATCTTTCGCGCCAGCCCGCACACGCGCTACCCCGTGTACGCGGGAAGCCTGGACAACATCGTGGGCGTGGTGCACATCAAGGACATCCTGCGCCGCATCCCCAACCGCCGCGCCCTGCGCCCGCAGGAGGTGCGCGAGGTGCCGTTCGTCCCCGGGACGGCGGAGATGGACACGGTGCTGGCGGCCATGCGGCGGGTGAACTCGCAGATGGCCGTGGTGATGGACGAGCACGGCGGCACGGCCGGGGTCATCACCATCGAGGACCTGTTCGAGGAGGTGGTGGGCGAGATCGAGGAGGGGTGGCACCAGCAGGAGCGCCCCGAGGTCTACCGCGACGAGCAGGGGCGGCTGGTGGTGGCGGGGACGGTGCGCATCATGGAGGTGGGCGAGGAGCTGGGGGTGGTGCTGGAGCACGAGGAGGTGGATACCGTGAGCGGCCTGGTGCTGGCCGAGCTGGACCGGCCCCCGCAGCTGGGTGACACGGTGGAGTTCGACGACGTGCGCTTCGAGGTGACGGCCGTGGAGGGGCACGGGGTCACGGAGTGCATCGTGACCCCGCTGAAGCTGCGCAGGGCGGCGGACGAGGCGGAGACGAAGGAATAGGTGGAGGGCAGGGAGTAGGAATAGGGGACAGGGGGCATCTGTCAGGGCGGCGTTCCTCCCGCGGAGCCGGAAGACGGCGGGGACCAATCGGGTCTCCGCCGTCTCCGTTCTCGCAGGTCACTTGCTTTATCCGACTTTTGTTGTAGAATTGTTGGTCTTCAAATGTTTCCCTCCCGACATCCAGGTCCCATGCGCAAGCTGAAGCTGAACCCCGAGCTCCTCGCCGTCGAATCGTTCTCCACCGCCCTCACCGGCCACGCGCACGGCACCGTGCGCGGCGCCCTCTACGCGGAGCCGACCATGTCGGAGCCGCAGCTGACGGACCAGGACTACAGCATCTGCACCGCCTACACCGCGTGCGCGCAGTCCCAGTGCAACTCGATGCAGGCCAAGTGCGCCACCGCGCCGCTGATCGAAGCCTGATTCGCGGATCGCGCACGCAGAAAGGAGCCAGCGGAGAATCGTTCCTCCGCTGGCTCCTTCGTTTTCCCCCGTCCGTGCCCCCGGCGAGCCTCGTCAGTGGCTCCGCAATGACCGCGCGACCACGCCCAGGCCAGCGGCGAGCAGCCCCAGCATCATGAGCGTGGCGAACAGGCTCGTGGGGCGAAAGTACATCTGCAGGTTGGTGATGATGCCGGCCAGGATGATCACCGCCCCGCCGATCATCAGCAGCCATCCCAGCACGGAGCGCCCGTTGAAGAACAGCAGGCCGATGCCGATGAGCAGCGGTACCAGGGTGAGCCCGAACGTGCTGTCGCCCCACCATCCCCAGAAGCCGCTCGTGACGGTGACGCGCGTGGTCAGCAGGTAGGCGCCCGCGACCGCCATGGCCGTCCCCATGACGAACTCCAGCAGACCGCCCGGGGTGCCGCCCGCGCCGCGCGCGTATTCGTGATCGTCCAAGGGAGCGCTCCGGGGTGAGGAATCGGGGGAAGAACGTACGGCGAGGACCCAACGATAAGGCAGAGCCCCGGCCCGTTCAAGCTCCCGCCGGTTTGAACGCAGAGTTCGCAGCGTTGAAAAGCAAGTACGCAGAGGCGCGACGGGGCTCCTCTGCGTACTCTCCGTTTTACTCCGCGAACTCTGGGTTCAGGCAGTAAAAGGCGGGCGAGGATGATCCCCGCCCGCCTTTCCAGTCTCCGCCGAAGCCGCCGCGCCTAGAAGAGCGTGGGGAGCGCGACGAACTCGAGCTTGAAGTACGGGAACACGCTGGGCGAGTCGTCGCGGTTGTCGGCCTTGCCGCCCACCACGCCGATCAGCCGGACCGCGGGAGACAGCTGGTACTCGGCCACGCCGCCCGCCTGGAACGCCTGGTAGTCGTCGTCGCCGCTGCCGCCACCCTGGAAGCCCAGCTCGGCGCCCACGTTGACCCCCGTGTAGTCGCCCGTCTCGATGACGCGCTGCGTGCCGCGCAGGTTGGTCCACAGGTACTCGGCGCCCCAGTTGTACACGGCGATCGCCTGGCCGTTGCGGGTGCCGTCGCCCCAGTAGTTGGCCTGCAGCTGCGTCAGCACGCCGTCCTCGCCGCCGCCCGGCGCGCCCACCACCGTGCCGCCGTCCGTGCCGTCGTCGTCACCGCCGCTCACGAAGGCATAGCCCACGGAGCCCGACACGGCGCTCGTGGGGGTGCCGTAACGCACGCCCACGCTGGGCTGCACGGCCGTCACCGACTCCGTGTCGTCCGCGCCCACGGGGTAGGTGAGGTGGTAGCTGCTCACGCCCGCCGTCCACCCCAGCCCCGTGCCCGGCGAGCTCACCGACGCACCCAGCAGGAAGAGGCGCAGGTCCTCCGTATCGAACTCCGACGCGCCGTACACCACCGGCTGGAGCTGCGCGGCCGCGGGCGACGCCATCGCCAGGGCCAAACCCACCACGGCCGCCTTGCCGGCGCGCCCGATCACCTTGCTCGTCTGCATCCTCGTCTCCACCCCGGTTCCGGTTCCGAATTCCATCCTGCGCTTGCGCTGCACGCCCACCGCGAAGCGCACGCCGATGGGCGTCTCGATGGCGCGCGCGAACACCACCCGTCCACTGCCATGGATCCGCGTGCCGGGCACCTCGAAGTGCACCACGCTGTGCGGGGCAATGGGCTCGTCCATCACCAGCCGGGCGCCGCCCGCGCTGATCTCCTCCAGGAATCCAACCCGCTGCTTGCCGCGCTTGCGGCCGTTGCCGACGGTTACCGTGGCGGGCATGCGCACGGGGCGCCGCTGCTCGCGGCGGGCGTTGCGCACCCAGTCCAGCGTGCGGTCAAAGAACCGCGGCGTCTGGATGCTGTACTGCGACTGCTCCATGGGCACCGCGTGCTGCATGCAGTGCAGCTCGATCTGGTCGCGCACGTTCATGGGCAGGTCCGAGAACGCGATCCCCGTGCGGTACGCCGTCACGGGCTCGGCCTTCTCCGCCTTTTCCGCCGCGGACTTGCGGCGCCGCTTGCCTTCCTTGCTCGCCGCCACGGGCGTGCTGTACAGCACCGTGCCGGTGACCGTCACCGTGGCCGTGGACAGGGGAAGCGTGAGCCGCATCACCTGCCCCTCTTCCAGCGCCTGCGGCGTGCGCACGGCGATGCCGCCGGGGTTCAGGTCTTCTGCCAGGGCAATGCGCGTCCGCGTGCGCCCGCCGGAGCCGGAGATGGCCAGGGTGACGGGAAAGCGGTCGCGAAAGCGGTGGTCCGTCCGGTGCTGGCGCGAAGCCATGCTCAGCCGCACCACCGACAGCGCCACGGCGAAGTTGATGGAGGCCCAGAACGCGTTGCTCAGGAACGCCACCGACTTCCATCCCTCCACCCCGCTGTACCCGATCCACCCCATCTCGTACGCCACCGTGGCCCAGGCCATCCCCAGCACGGTGAGCCCCATCAGTACCACCTGG
Organism: Longimicrobium sp.; assembly: GCA_035474555.1. Classification (GTDB taxonomy): domain Bacteria; phylum Gemmatimonadota; class Gemmatimonadetes; order Longimicrobiales; family Longimicrobiaceae; genus Longimicrobium. The sequence continues at coordinate 6,498 of DATING010000099.1, forward strand.
GGCGAGTACGTCTTGAACGGCACGTGACCCGGGCCCTTGGGCGTGACCTTGAACTTCTGCTCCTTGCCGCTGAAGATGGAGAACACGGCGCGCGTGTACGTCCAGAACTTCACCATGTGGTAGCGCTCGGAGATCCAGGTGTTGCTGCGCCCCCGGCTCCACGCTTCCGAGAGCAGCATGCTCAGGAAGAGGAAGGGAAGGAAGCGCGCCAGGAACTCCGCGTTCACGGCCTTGATGGGCAGGACCCCCGTGAAGAAGAAGATCAGGGGCGACGCGTAGTACACGAGCTTTTGCAGCCCGCCCAGGTACGCCGTGAGCGACCCGAAGTAGCTGATGCGCTGCGCCAGGCTGAGCCCCGGGTAGGTGATGGGGTTGAACTTCTTGAGCACCTGCATGCCGCCCTGGCCCCAGCGCAGGTGCTGCGTGTGAAAGGCCACGGCGTTGTGCGCGGCCAGCCCGTACACCAGGCTTTCGCCGTAGAACGCCGAGTTCCAGCCGTTGGCGTGCAGCAGCAGCGACGTCTCGATGTCCTCGGTGATGGTCTGCGTGCTGAACCCGCCGATGCTGTCCAGGGCCGCCCGCCGGATGACCGCGCTGCACCCGCAGAAGAAGGTGCCGTTGATGGAATCCTTGCCGGCCTGGATCACGCCGAAGAACAGCCGCTGCTCTTCCCAGATGCGCCGCGACGTCTCGTCCACGTTGTAGGTGAACGCGTCGGTGTTGTAGAAGTCCTGCGGCGTCTGCACGAACCCCAGCTTGGGGTCTTCCACGAAGAAGCCCAGCACCCGGTCCAGGATGTGGGGCAGGGGCACGTGGTCCGCGTCCAGCTGCAGGATGAAGTCGCCGCTGGTGTGCTTGAGCGCGTTGTTCAGGTTGCCGGCCTTGGCGTGCTCGTTGGAGCTCCGGCGCAGGTAGCCCAGCCCCAGCTCCTGGGCCATGGCCTGCACCTCGTCGCGCGAGCCGTCGTCCAGGATGTACGTCTTGTGGGGATAGCGGATGGCCCGCGCGCCGATGGCCGTGCGGCGGATGACCTCCAGCGCCTCGTCGTAGCAGGTGATGTATACGTCCACCGACATCCCCGGCGGGGCGGGGACGGGCTGCCGGTTGCGGATGCGCCACACGGAGTGGATCATCACGAACGCGGTGAGCAGCCCCCACGTCTCCGCCAGCGCCAGCGGGATGGAGAACCACAGCGCGTCGGGGTTCAGGGTCCACCCCCACCGCCAGATGATGTAGTACGTCCAGTACGCCAGCGTGACCACGGCGATCGCGCGGATCAACCGTTCCTTTCGCTCGGAAAGGATGGGAACCGCGTTGGGCGGACGCCGCCGGAGCGGCTCGGCCTGCGGCGCCTGCGCGCCGGGAGACTGCAGTGTGCTCATGAACCTGTTCTGCTTGTATTCCCGCGTACGAAAAGAACGCTCCTGTATTCGTACGCACCCCGCGCAGATACCGGATTCGCGCGGCCGCTGCTACCCGGCGCGTACCAGTCGCGGCGGGCGGCGGGCGCGGTATGCGAGAAGCATGCCCCATAAGCGGATGTTCCGGCGCAGCGCCACAACTGCTTGAAGTGCCAAGGTTTGTGCACCTTCCGGCAAGTCGCAGAGTACCCGTGGAAGGCGGTCCTGCTACACGCGCAGGCGACGTTTTCCAGCATCCGGTTCCGTCATTTGGGGCAGGCGGCGGGCGCGGACCAGGGGTGGATTGGGTGGGGCGGATCGGTGCGGAAATGGATGGATTCGGTCTCGGGCATCATGGATTCGGTCTCGGGCATCGGGTTCTAGGGCGCCCGCTGCGTGGGGCCCCTCACCCCCCGTCCCCCCTCCCCGCTCGTTCCTCGCGGAGAGGGGGAGAACTGCGTTCCAGCCGACAGGCCGCCCTCCGCGACGACACCTCGTCGATGTGTACACCCCCTCCCGCGCAGTTTGCGGGTGGGGGTGGACGAGCCTAAGCGTGGCCGGGGGAGGGCCACAGGCGACCCCACACGAAAAAGGCGCCGCGACGAGTGCTCGTCGCGGCGCTTTCTATCCATCCCCCAGAATCCGTCCTGCCCGTCCTGCCCGTCCCGCGGGGGAGTTCCGTGCCGATCCGCCGGATCCGCTCAGTTGGAGGCGAGCTGGCCCACGGAGGCAGACACGGCGGAGGCGTCGAAGGCGGTGCGGATGCGGGGCTCGGCCATGGCGGCGCGGAAGGCGGCCTCCGCGGCGGGCGAGGACTCGATGCGCCAGTCCGCTTCCTTGTTCATGTTGAACCACACGGCACCCACCACGTTGGGGTGCTTGAGCAGCGCCGCGTAGGCATCCGTAATCCAGCGTGCCTTGGCGTCGCCCGCGCCCTCGTCCGTGGCGAACTCGCCCACGATGATGGGCTTGCCGGGAAAGCGCCGCACCAGGTCGCTCAGGATGTGGTCCGCGCGCGCGCCGTCGAACATCTCGCCAAAGCTCTGCCAGTCGCCGCCCCACACCCGCGGCGCGTTGAAGCCGTGCGCGCCCACGTAGTCGGCGTACGCATCGCCCGGGTAGTAGTTGCCGTACCAGTTCCAGTGCCCCGTCCCCGCGCCGGCCGCCACCGGGTTGCCCACGTTGGGGTTGAAGACCCAGCGGACGTTGGTGGCGCCCTCGCGGCGAAAGATGTCGACCATGCGGCGCCAGGCGCGCACGTACTTGGCCGGCGCGCCGGTGTCGCCGCCGTTCTCGATGCCCTGCCAGGCGTACGCCCAGTTGCCGTTCATCTCCCACGCCGGCTCCAGCAGCACCACGTCGCCAAAGGCCGCGAAGCCGCGGGCCATAGACACGAGCCGCGCATCCGCCGCGCCGGCGTTGATGGCATCCAGCAGCCCCTTGTCCGGCGCGCCCGTCCAGCGCAGGTCGATGGCCAGGAAGTTGGACGAGCCGGCCGTGCGCACGTTGCGCAGCAGCTGCCCGCACCACCCCGCGGCAGACCAGTCGCACTCCAGGTTGTGGAAGGTCTTGACCATGGACGGGTGCTTGCCCGAGCGCTGCGCGAACTCGCGGATGGCCGGGCCGATCCGTTCGGGCGTGCTGTTGGCGTCGCCCAGGAACGCGCCGTTGAAGAACGGGCGCGCGCTGGCGGCCGGTGGCACGGCCGGCACCGGCGTCTGCGCGCCGGGTGTTTCGTCAGGGAGGGGGGCGGCTTGCGTGGGCACGTCGCCGCACGCTGCAAGAAGCGCGGCCAGGGCCAGCGCGGCCGCCGCGGGGCGGCGGAGGAGCGAGAAAAACTTCATGATGAAAGACACCTGGTTCGGCGGCTCGACCGGCGTGGCGGGGCGCGGGCGCGTCCTGCGGTAGCCTCGTAGCTTTGCGTCCCCGACTTTCGGCGGGTTTGCCACTTCTCGTCGGTGCCCGAAGCGGGGGCGGGAACCCCTGCGGCGGGTACGTGATCGCGGGGGATGAAGGCAGGTTGCATACCCTCCTCCCGCATTTCGCAAATCGTTGCCAATGCTGGGGTTTAGGAGGGATTCGCATCAACGGCTCGAAGGGGTGCCGCTGCATTTTGCGGGAACTCTCGCAAGCTGCGAACGGGCGGAACGGATGACTGCTCGTCCGCCCGCATCTGCTTGCAATCCAAGGATTTCGGTAGATCGGCGGGGCAGGGGCGGGAGCGGACGGGGCGGATGGTCTGATGCTTGCCTGCACCCCGCACGGCCCCGGCTGATACGCCCCGGGGTCTCAGCGACACCTTGAGACTTGCATCCATGATGAACCGAATCGTACGGACGGGCGCCCTGCTGCTGGGCCTGGCCTGGGCGCCGGGCACCGCCGCGCAGGCGCCCGCCCCGGTGGCCGCGCCCGCCTCCGCCGGCCTGACGGACGCGGACCGCCAGATGCTGCTGGACGCGGCGCGCACCGCCTGGGCCTTTGCGGACGCGAACTACAACCCGGCCACGGGGTGGATCAACTCCGTGGAGGAGTACGAGTACGCGACCATCTGGGACATCGGCAGCGGGCTGATGGCGCTGTACTGCGCCGACCAGCTGGACCTGCTGGACGGCGACGAGTACGACCGGCGGATGCGCCGCGCCCTGCAGTCGCTGATCGACGCGCGGCTGTTCGAGGGCGCGGCGTTCAACAAGATGTACAACACGCGCACGGGGGCCATCGCCGGGCGGGCCGGGCAGGAGTCCACCACGAGCGAGCGGGGCTACGGCTGGTCGGTGCTGGACATCGGCCGGCTGCTGGCGGTGCTGCGGGTGATCGACCAGACGCAGCCGCAGTACCGCGACCTGATGATGCAGGTCGTCAACCGGCTGGACTACGCGCGGCTCATCCAGGGCGGCTACCTGCGTGGCGAGGACCTGAACCGGAGCGGCCGGCTGCGCAAGTACCAGGAGGGGCGCGTGGGATACGAGCAGTACGCCGCCGCCGCCTTTGCCGCGTGGGGGCACACGGCGGAGAACGCGCTGAACCTGGGCCGCAACACCTTTCCCGTCCCCGTGCTGGGCGTGCCCGTGATGGGCGACCGCCGCGGCGACGAGCACCTGACGAGCGAGCCGTTCGTGATGATGGGGCTGGAGCTGGGGTGGACCCCGGAGATCCGCACGCTCGCGGCGAACGTGCTGGCGGCGCAGGAGGCGCGCTGGAAGCAGACGGGCACCGTGACCATCGTCAACGAGGACGCGCTGACGGGCCCGCCGTACTTCCTGTACTACTCCGTCTACTCCAGCCGCCGCCCGTTCATGGTGGAGGCCCCCGCCGGCGCCCCGCGCGGCCCCACGCCGCGCACGGTGAGCGTCAAGGCGGCGCACGCCTGGCACGCCCTGCTCCCCAGCGACTACACGCGCCTGGGGGTGGACCGCGTGCAGGGCGCGCGCACGCCGCAGGGCTGGGGCGCGGGCGTGTTCGAGGAGAACGGGCGCGTGTCCGGCGGTCGCAACGTGAACACGGCGGCGGTGGTGATGGAAGCCGCCCTCTACGCCCAGCGCGGCCGTCCGCTCATCGAGGGCACGGGGACGCCGCCGGCGGGGCAGTAGCTGGAGATCGCTCGAGAGACGGGTGCCGTCGCGGGGGCGGGCGGTGGCCCTCCCCCGGCCTCGCTTAGGCTCGTCCACCCCCTCCCGCAAACTGCGCGGGAGGGGGTGTAGACTTCTACGGGCCCATGTGTGCGTGAGCAGGCTGGCGTCGCAAC
>DATING010000100.1:0-6628 GCA_035474555.1 Longimicrobium sp.
GCACCCGCTCCAGGTCCGCCGACGCCGTCAGGGCCGACCAGCCGATGACGCGCGGCTCCATCCGCTCCACCAGCTCCCGCCGCACGTACGTGAACCCCGTGCCGAACGGCGAGCAGAGCCACTTGTGGCACCCCGTCGCCAGCACGTCCACGTCCCACGCGCGCACGTCCACGGGGACCTGGCCCAGCGCCTGGATGGCATCCACCACCAGGAACGCGCCGTTCTGGCGACAGGCCCGGCCCAGCGTCTCCAGGTCCGCCACCCATCCGCTGGTGAACTGCACGGCGGAGATGGCCAGGATGCCCACGTCGCCGCGCGCCAGCTCATCCAGCAGCCGCGCCTCGTCCGGGTTGCCGCGCGCGTCCGCGGGGACCACGTCCACCCGCGCGCCGCGCAGCTCACGAAGGGCCAGCCAGGGGTACACGTTCGCGGGGAACTCGCGGTCGCTCACGAGCACGCGGCGCCCCGGCTCCAGCGGCAGCGAGAGCGCGGCGAGGTTCAGGCCGTGGCTGGTGTTGGGGAGGAGCGCGATCTCGTCCGCGTCCGCGCCCACCAGCCGTGCGGCGGCGCGCCGGGCCCGCCCCATCAGGGGCTCGAAGTCGTCGGCGCGCAGGGAGTGGATGTCCGAGCGGCGCCGGTTGTACGCCTCCACCGCGAGGCGCGCGCGCTCCGGCAGCGGGCCCATGGACGCGGCGTTGAGCCACGGCGCGCGAGCCAGGTGCGGAAACTCGCGGTCGCGCAGGGCGCGGAAGTCCGCCGCGGGCGCCTCGGGAGCGATGGATTGGAGCATGGCGGGGAGGATAAGGCGCGAGGTGGGCGGCGACAAGACCGGGACGGGAACTGCGGGTTACAGGGGACAGGTTACAGGTTACAGCAAGCAACTACGTGCTTTCGAGGTCCTGTAGTTGCTGGCTGTCCCCTGTAACCTGTAACCTGTCCCCCGCAGTTCCGTCCGTACCCCCGAACCCGGCCGACACCCCGCCCCATGCGCATCACCTCCCTGCCGCCGCAGAAGCACGACCCCGACCGCCTGAGCGTGTTCGTGGACGGCGAGCTCCGCATGGGCCTCGCCGCCGAGATCGCGCACGCGGCCAACCTGCGCGTGGGCGACATGGTGGACGAGGCGCGGCTGATGGAGCTGGAGCGGCGCGACCGCACGTGGCAGGCGCGCGAGGCGGCGCTGCACCTGCTGGCCGTGCGCCCGCGCAGCGCCGTGGAGCTCGCCCGCCGCCTGCGGATGAAGGGCTACGGCGCTGAGGTGGCGGAGGAGGTCATCGGCCGCCTGCGCGAGCTGGGGATGATCGACGACGCCGTGTTCGCGGGGATGCTGGCGCGCGACCGCGTCCGCCTGCGCCCGCAGGGCAGCCGACGGCTGGAGAACGAGCTGCGGCAAAAGGGCGTGGACGAGGAGACGGCCCGCACCGCCATCCGCGAGACGATGGAAGGCGAGGAGACGGACGAGCGCGAGCTGGCCCGCCGCGCCGCCGCCAAGTGGAAGCCCCGCCCGGACGAGGAGCCCGACCGCGCCCGCCGCCGCCTGCATGGCTTCCTGGCCCGCCGCGGCTTCGACGGCGACGTCATCCGCGAGGTGATGGACGAGACGCTGGCGGATGACGGGTTCGAGTAGGAGGCGCCGCATCTGCCGGACGTGAAGAAGCCCGCCGCGACGGTCAGGTCGCGGCGGGCTCGTCGTCCCTCCAGCCATCCAGGGTCAGATGTCGACCGTGATGGGGTAGTCCACTTCTTCCGGGCGGTCGGTGTCGATGTTCACCGCCGGGCGAAACACCAGGTCCATGGCCCACCGCCGCACGCGGTCGTCGTAGCCGCGGTTGCCCGTGCTGTCGCTGAGCCGGGCGTCGCGCACGCGGCCGCGGGTGTCCACCCGCAACGTGATCGTCAGCGTCCGCGAGGGCATCCCGCGCGGCCGGTCGGGGGGGATGATCAGCAGGTCCGTCTGCGGCGGGCGGATGCGGCTGCCGCCCCCACCCGTGCCCGGCCCCGTCCCCGATCCGATCCCGCCGCCATCGCCGCCCCCCGATCCGCCGCCGGAGCCCGGCCCCACGCCCGGCCCCGTCCCGGGTCCCTGCCCGGGCCCGTCGCCGCCGCCCGTGCCGGGACCGGCTCCACGCACGGGAGGCGCGGGCGTCACGGCCGGGGGACGCTCGGCCGGCGTTTCCACCGGCGGCGTCGCAGGCGTGGGCGGCTCAGGAACGGGCGTGGGCTCGGGGGGGACGAGCACGTCTTCCTCCGGCACCGGCTCCACCTCCACGGTCTCGGCCGGCGGCGGCGGGGCCAGGTCCACGTACGAGACCATCTCTTCGCCGCCGCGCCCACCGCCGCCCCCGCCGCCGCCTTCCGGAAACGCGAGCGCGGGGCCGTCGCCCACTGGCGCGCCGGCCATCAGGACGTTTTCGCGGATGCCCCACACCAGGAGGGAAAGCAAAAGGACGTGCACCAGCGCCGCCACCCCCACCGCCGGCAGGGTGCCTCGCCGGTTCTTCCTTCGGATGCCTTCGACGTGCTCGAACACCGCTCGCTTCTCCTGTCGGTGGGGGGTCCTGCGGCAGCCTGCTGATACCGCCCAGGACGCTGGATGATCCGCCGTACGGGAACTGCGGGTTACAGGTTACAGGTTACAGGGGACGGACATCGACGGTGTGGAAGCGAAGCGGCCTTCCTCCTTGGGTGGAGGAAGGCCGCGTTTGGTCCGACAGGTCGCCCGCGCAGGGACGCAGTTGCAGGCTATTCCCTATTCCCTATTCCCTGCAGTTGCAGGCTGTCCCCTGTAACCTGTCCCCTGTAACCCGCAGTTTCGCAGTTCCTACAGCTCGATCTGCGCCCCCAGCTCCACCACCCGGTTCGGCGGGAGCCCAAAGAACGACGTAGCGCTTCGCGCGTTCCGCGACATCACCGAGAACAGCTGCTCGCGCCAGATGGCCATCCCCGGATTCTTGGACGCGATCAGCGTTTCCCGGCCCAGGAAGTAGCTCGTCTCCATAGCCTTGAACGTGAGGCCCTTCCCCTTCGCCATCGCCAGGCCGGACGGGATGTCGGGATCTTCCGTGAAGCCGTAGCGCAGCACCACGCGGTACAGGCCATGGCCCATCTCCGCCACCTCCACCCGCTCCGCCTCGTCCACGAACGGCACCTCGTGCGTCTCCACCGACAGCAGCACCACGCGCTCGTGCAACACCTTGTTGTGCATCAGGTTGTGCAGCAGCGCGGGGGGCGTGCCGGCCGCGTTGCCGTACATGTACACCGCCGTGCCCGGCACCCGCGTGTACTTGTTGTTCTGCAGGTCCTTGATGAACAGCTTCACGGGCAGCGTGCGCGCCTGCATGCGCTGCGCGAGGATCTGCCGGCCCATCTTCCACGTGGTCATGCAGGTAAAGAAGCCCAGTGCGATCACCAGCGGGAACCAGCCGCCGTCGGGGATCTTCACCAGGTTGGCGCCCCAGAAGCCCAGGTCCACCACCAGGAAGGCCCCGCACAGCAGCCCCACCTTCCACTTGGACCAGCCGAACCGGCTGCGCGCCACGAACGCGAACAGCAGCGTGGTGAAGACCATGTCCGTGGTCACCGCCACCCCGTACGCCGACGCCAGGTTGCTGGAGTTGCGGAACCCGATCACCAGCCCGATGCAGGCGAACATCAGCAGCCAGTTCACGCTGGGGATGTAGATCTGTCCGATCTGCCGCTCCGACGTGTGCTCGATGTGCAGGCGCGGCAGGTAGCCCAGCTGCACCGCCTGCCGCGTGAGCGAGAACGCGCCCGAGATCACCGCCTGCGACGCGATCACCGTCGCCAGGGTGGAAAGCGCCACCAGCGGGTACAGCGCCCACTCCGGCGCCATGTGAAAGAACGGGTGCTCGATGGCGCTGGGATCGCGCATGATGAGCGCGCCCTGGCCAAAGTAGTTCAGCAGCAGGCAGGGCAGCACCACCGTGAACCAGGTGAAGCGGATGGGCCCGGCTCCGAAGTGCCCCATGTCGGCGTACAGGGCCTCGCCGCCCGTCACGGCCAGGAACACCGAGCCCAGCACCAGGAACCCGGACCAGCCGTTCTCCGCGAAGAACGAGGCCGCGTACATCGGGTTCACGGCCCCCAGCACGCCCGGCGAGCGGATGATCTGCCCCACCCCCAGCAGCCCCAGCGTCAGGAACCACACCATGGTCACGGGCCCGAACACCCGCCCGATCCCCGCCGTCCCCCGGCTCTGCACGGCGAACAGGCCCACCAGGATGACGATGGTGATGGGGATCACGTACGGCTCCAGCAGCGGCGTGGCCACCTTGAGCCCCTCCACCGCGCTCAGCACGGAGATGGCCGGCGTGATCATGCTGTCGCCGTACAGCAGCGACGCGCCGAACAGCCCCGCCAGCACCAGGATCCACCGGCGGCTCCCCGGCCGCATGGTGCGCTCCGGCGCCACCAGGGCCGTCAGCGCGATCATCCCCCCCTCGCCCCGGTTGTCCGCCCGCATGACGAACGACAGGTACTTGATGGAGATGACGATGATGAGCGACCAGAAGATCAGCGACAGCACGCCCAGCACGTTGCCGCGCACGGGCGCCAGCCCGTAGTGCCCGCCCAGCGACTCGCGGATGGCGTACAGCGGGCTCGTGCCGATGTCGCCGTAGACCACTCCCAGGGCGGAGAGTGCCAGGACGTAGAAATAGCGGCCGCGCGGGCTTGCTTCGGTGCCGTGGCTCACGAAAGTAGCGGTCCGGGAAACCAGCGCGCGCCTACGGCCGTGCTGGAAAGATGCGAATCCGTCGGTTCGTCGTGCCGCCGCACCCTGCAACCGCGGTGCCGGGCCGACGTAGGGGCGGCGCACAAGCTACCACCGCCCGGCCGCACGTCAACGTCCCCGGGCTCGCGCGGCCCCCGGCTGCGAGCCGCTGCGCCGCCCGCGGAACGACGAAGGCCCCCACCGCCGGAGCGGAGGGAGCCTCGTTTTCGTTCGGGCCCGGGCGTCAGTCGTCGTCGCCGCCGTCGGGTGTCGCCGTCGCCGAGATGCCGGTCATCCCCATCACTTCCTTGACGCGCGCCTCCACGCGGGCGGCCACCTCGGGGTTCTCCTGCAGGAACGCCTTGGCATTCTCGCGCCCCTGCCCCAGCCGCACGTCGCCGAACGAGAACCACGCGCCGGACTTGTTGATCACGTCCGACTCCACCGCCAGGTCCACGATGATGCCGTAGTGGTCGATGCCCACGTTGAACATGATGTCGAAGTCCGCCTGCTTGAACGGCGGCGCCACCTTGTTCTTCACGATCTTCGCGCGCGTCTTGTTGCCCACCAGCACCTCGCGGTCCTTGATGGAGCCGATGCGGCGGATGTCGATGCGCAGCGACGCGTAGAACTTGAGCGCCCGGCCGCCCGTCGTCGTCTCCGGGCTGCCGAACATCACGCCGATCTTCTCGCGGATCTGGTTGGTGAAGATCACCGTGGTCTGCGAGCGGTTGATGGCGCCCGTGAGCTTGCGCAGCGCCTGGCTCATGAGCCGCGCCTGCAGGCCCACGTGGCTGTCGCCCATCTCGCCCTCGATCTCCGCTCGGGGCACCAGCGCCGCCACGGAGTCGATGACCACGACCTCCACCGCGCTCGAGCGCACCAGCACCTCGGCGATCTCCAGCGCCTGCTCGCCCGTGTCCGGCTGCGACACGAGGAGGTTGTCCACGTCCACGCCCAGCTTGCGCGCGTACTCGATGTCCAGCGCGTGCTCCGCGTCGATGAACGCGGCCACGCCCCCCGCCCGCTGCGCGTTGGCGATCACGTGCAGACAGAGCGTCGTCTTGCCGGACGACTCCGGGCCGTAGATTTCCGTGATGCGCCCGCGCGGAATGCCGCCGATGCCGATGGCCGCATCCAGGTTGATGGCGCCCGTCGGGATCGCGGAAATCGGAATACGGGGACCGTTGACGCCCATCCGCATGATCGAGCCCTTGCCGAAGGCCTTCTCGATCTGGCCGATGGCGACGTTCAGGGCCTTCTGCTTGTCGGCCGCGATCTCCACAGTTGCCATCTCTCGTTCCTCTGGTAAGCGCTGATGCGGAGCCCGAATCGGGCGTGCGGATGGTACACCCCGGGCGTGGGGCGGTTCCCGAAGATAAGGCGAAAGTTTACGCGAAACCGCCGCGGAGCACAAGGGTTTCGACACCCGAAAGTGCCGGCCCCGCGAAGGGGTCAGCGCAGCAGCTCGCCGATGGCCTGGGCCAGCGCGTCGCCAGCGCGCGCGATCCCCGCGTCGTCCACGTCCAGGTGCGTCACCGCGCGTAGCCGCCGCGGCCCGAACTGGGTCATCCGCACCCCGCGCGCCTCCAGCGCGGCCAGCACGGCGGCGGGCTGCAGCCGCGGCTCCGCCAGGTCGATCATCACGATGTTCGTTTCCGGCGCCGCCACGGAGAGCCCCGGCAGGGCCGCGGCGCGGGCCGCCAGCTCCCGCGCCCGGCGGTGGTCCTGCTCCAGCAGGGGAAAATGGTTGCGCAGCCCGTGCAGCCCGGCCGCGGCCAAAAAGCCCGCCTGCCGCATGCCGCCGCCCAGCCGGCGGCGAACGCGCCACGCGCGCTGCATGGCATCCGCCGTCCCGGCCAGCAGGGAGCCCACGGGTGCGCCCAGCCCCTTGGA
>DATING010000101.1:0-2771 GCA_035474555.1 Longimicrobium sp.
CCGCCGGAGCAGCGGAGTGCGTGCTCGCCGGAAAAACACGGATACAAACCGCAGATCAGCCCAACCAGATACGATCGATCCGCGCTCCCGTGCCGATCGGACGTGGCTGGATTCAGACGCGGCTGGATGCAAGCGCGGCCCGATACGAGATCTCGTATCGGGCCGCTCTGCATCATTCGATCGCCGCCGCGTGCTAGTGCAGCAGCGGATACGGGTTCTCCGACTTTCCGCCCCAGTACTTCGCGGGATCGGTCGTGGTGGAGACTTCGAAGTGCAGGTGGTAGTTGCCGGGGCCCGCACTCCCCGTATTGCCCACGTAGCCGATCAGCTGCCCGCGGCGCAGCGCCTGGCCTTCGGCGATGCCGGGCGCGTAGCGGTCCAGGTGGGCGTAGTAGTAGATGGTGCGGCGGTCCGGGGCCAGCTCGTACAGGGTGATGCCGCCGCGGCCGCTCTGGAACAGCTTCATCACCACGCCATCCGACACCGCCAGCACCGGCGTGCCGCGCGGGGCCATGATGTCGATGGCGTCGTGCCGCCGGCCCTGGCCGCGCGACTGCTCGTACGTATCCACCAGGCTCCCCACCTTCACCCCCTGCACGGGGATCAGCAGCCGCACGCCGCCCGCCGCCGCGCCGATGGGTGCGAGGACGGGCGCGTCGGGCATTTGCCCCGTGGCCATGTCCGCCGGGCCGACGCCGGTCCCCACGACGGGCACCTGGAGCGCCGAATCGGCCAGCGCGGGGACGATTGCCACCGCGGGTGCGGCAGGCGGCGCCACGGCGGGCGCGGTGTCCGTCATGGCGACGCCGGGATGGAGCCCACCGCCGGCGCGCCCCAGCACGCCGGGCCACGTCCATTCCGCGGCCGTCACCGCCACCAGCACCGAGAGCGCGCCCAGGGAATAGGCCAGCATGAACCGGGAGCCTCGCATCGTGCATCGCCCTCGTGGGAGCACCGGAAAGCATTCCGGGCTGCGCCTGCGCAGGTGCGCGGCTCCTCAATCTAACGCATTGGGGCGGATGGCGGTGCATGAGGCCCATCACCGGGCCCATCCTGCCCCCGCCAACGCTCTACGGTCGTCTCACGCGGAGGACGGGAGGAACGCGGAGAACTCATCTCTCCACATACTCTCTCCACGTCCTCCACGTGAGGCCCTCCTTTGAAGCTCAGCGCCAGGGCATAGACGCGAAAAGCGGCACGATGGTCGTCGCCGGGGGGGCGAGCTCCAGTCGTGCCGCAGATCGATTTCCGATCGTCGTTGCCCAGACGTGCGGGCGAAACCGGACCGGTCTAGCCCCCCTGCACCGCGGCCGCGGCGCCGACGAGGGTCTCGTCATGACGTGCGATAGGGGCGACCCCGTTGGACGAAACGACGGGGCGCTCCACCACGGGCGGCACGGGGCGCGGCACCACCACCGGCCGCGGGTCGGCGACGCCTTCCCCCGGCGCGTGCAGCCGCATGCTCAGCGTGAACTCCCGCAGCACCCCCTCCAACCGGCGCTCCGCCTCCCACTGCAGGCAGGTGGCGCCGTCCGGGCCGCGCTCGATCTCCAGGTGCAGCAGGAACTGGCCGCGCGTCACGTGGACGGCGCCCAGCGCGACGAGCACCGGACGCAGCGCGTAGTCGATCGTCAGCACGTGCGCCGGCGATCCGCCCACGGCCATGGGCAGCACCACCTTGCCCGCCAGCGCCGTCCGCGGCAGCAGGTCCAGGAACACCTTGAGCAGCCCCGAATACGCCGCGTGGTGCACGGGTGTAACCACCACCACTCCGTGCGACCACGCCACCGCGTCCAGCGCCGCGCGCACCGGCCCCGCGTCCGTCACGCACAGCAGCATGTCCGACGCCGGCAGTGCGCGCAGGTCGATCAGGTCCACCTCCACCCCCTGCGCGGCCAGGCGCTCCGCCACCATGGCCGCCAGGCTCCACGTGCGCGAGTCCGGCGCGGGGCTCCCGGAGAGCACCGCCACGCGCGTCACCTGCCCGACGTCGCGGGCTCCCGGGATCTCCAGCATGGCTCAGCCCACCGCTGCGGCCATCGGGGTGGCGATCGTCTCCGGCAGGCGAATCTTGCCGCCGTGCAGGTGCTTGAGGTACTCGTAGTTCGTGGGCAGCTCGGCCAGCAGCTTCTTCTGCTCTTCCTTGATGGCGGCGAAGACCCGCTTGGCCTCGGCCACCGCACTGGGACGGTAGGCAATGCGCGGCTGCGGGCTGTCCGGCATGAAGTTCATCCCCGCGTACACGCAGTAGTAGCTGCCGTTGGTCCAGAACTGGTGGAATTCGTTGTCGAACCGGCCGTAGTAGTCGCCCTCGGAGGTGAACGGCGGGTTCACCGGCAGCCCCGCCTTGTAGAGCGAGACCTTTTCCTTGATGCTGTCGCTCATCACCAGGTCGTGCTTGTTGGCGATCCAGAACGCCGAGTCGTCGCGCGAGCTGTTGAAGTAGTGCGACTGCACGAAGTCGCGGCAGTCGTCGAACATGAACTCGATCTCGCGGTTGAACGAGTCCGCCAGCCCCGGGTCCATGGGCAGCGTGGGGAAGTGCTTGGCGAGCTGGTAGATGGCCGCGGTGATGAAGTAGATGCCCGTGGACTCCAGCGGCTCCAGGAAGCACGACGACAGGCCGATGGACACGCAGTTCTTGACCCACGCGCGGCGGTTGCGCCCGGTGCGAAAGCGGATCTTGTTCAGCTCCGTCTTGTCGGGGTCCAGCCCCCACAGCGCGCAGAAGTCCAGCGCCGCGTTGTCCTGCGTCTCGAACTTGCTGGAGT
>DATING010000102.1:0-5435 GCA_035474555.1 Longimicrobium sp.
CAGCGCGGGCGGGCTGCAGCTGCGAAAGCTGGTGAACGAGAACGGCCCCAGCCCCAGCGCGGCGGTCCTGGCGCCGGACCGGACGCTGGCGCCGGGCGCGACGGGGATGGTGTTCAACCCCTTCTTCGAGTTCCCGCGCGAGGTGCAGCTGGCGCGCCTGCGCTACGAGATCGAGCTGCGCCCGCGCGCGGCCGGCGGCGAGCGGGGGACGCCCGTGGTGCGGACGGTGGAGGTGGCGCCGCAGCCCTTCGCGCCGCGCACGCGCCTGGTCCTGCCCCTGCGCGGGCGCGTGCTGGTGTGGGACGGCCACGAGTTCCTGTCCCACCACCGGCGATGGAACTGGACGCACCCGGTGCTGGCCGCCAACTGCATCACCAGCAACGCCGGGCGCTACTCGTACGACTTCGTGCTGCTGGGCGCGGGAGACAGCCTGCATTCCGCGGACGGATCGGAGCACGCGCAGTGGCACGGGTTTGGGGCGGAGGTCCGCGCGCCGGCGGCGGGGCGCGTGGCCGCCGCGCGGGGCGACCACGCCGACGACGGCAACTTCGACATCGCCGGGCTCTGCGCGGACGAGCTGGTGATGTACGGCAACGTCGTGGTGATCGACCACGGAAACGGGGAGATGAGCGTGCTGGCGCACCTGCAGCGCGGCTCCGTGGCCGTGCGCGTGGGGGACGAGGTGCGGGAGGGGGACGTGGTGGCGCGGGTGGGATCGTCCGGCAGCTCGCTCTTTCCGCACCTGCACTACCAGCTGGTGACGGGCGTGGGGCACGGCGCGGAGGGGTTGCCGTCGTACTTTCCCGGCGTGCGCATCCGCCGCGGGACGGGATGGGTGGAGGCGCCGAACGGGCAGGTGGATACGGGGGACATCATCGATGGGCGGTAGGACGAGCCACCTCCCGGCAGAGCGAATGAATTCGCCGCAACAAACACACGAAGTCCGCCTGCGCGGACTGGCGAGCCCGAGCCTGTACGCAGAGCTCGGAGGTCGTCAGGATTCGGGCGGCGAAGCCGCTGGTCGAAATGCAGAAGCCCCGCACAGCCACAGTGGCCGTGCGGGGCTTTGATCTTCATAAAACCGTCCGACGATCGGCATCCAGTCATCCCGCGTGGCACTCGCCCGCAACGGACAGTCCGCGCAGGCGGACTTCGTGTCGTTGTTGCGGCGAATTCATTCGCTCTGCCTGCCCGTGGCTGCTCGTGCCCTGTGTGTGTGCGCGATGCCTCCCGTCTGTCCCCGCTTGTCCCCCGCCGCTGCTCCGCCTACGGGTGCGCGGGGCAGTCGCCGGCGCCGGGGGGATCGGCGGCGCCGTAGGTGCGCTGCTCCAGGCGCGGGGCGGCGCCGTCCTTGAGCACCATCACGTACAGGTGCGAGAACTCGGGCTCGCACAGGTCGCGCAGCTGCGGCCCGCCCAGCGCGTGCACGATGCGCGGGACCGTGTTGCTGTGCCCCACCACCAGCACCGTCTGCCCCGCGTGCCGCCGCACCGCCGCCGCCACGTTGTCCACGTGCGGCCCCGCCAGCGCCACGATCTCCGGCGTGAGGTTGTGCACCTGCGCCAGCGGCCGCGCCGTGGCCTGCGTGCGCTGCCGCTCCGTCGCGATCACTGCGTGGAAGCGCATGCCGGCCAGCGTCTGCAACAGCATGCGCGCGCGTGCCTCGCCGGCCTCGCTCAGGGGCGGATCGTTGCCCTCCACCGGCGCCTTTTCCGCGTGGCGCACCAGCACCACGATGGTGGAGTCCTGCGCGGACGCGGCGGATGGCGCGGAACCCGGGGCGGCGGCCGGCGCGCAGGCCATCAGGCCGGCGGCGAGCAGCGCGTAGTGGAAGAATCTGGGCATGGGACGGATCCGGGGGAGTCGGGGTGGACGAGAGGCGAAATCTAGCGGTTGGGCTGCGTGAGGCCAGCCTGACGCGCGAGGTGTGCGCGAACATGGTCTTGGAGAGCCGGCCGTCCACCTGCCAGGCCGGGTAGATTCCTCACTCGTTCCTCGTTCGGAATGACAGCTTCGTGCGCGGGGAAAGCATTCGTCATCCTCGCGATCAGCCGGCGGCGTTCGCGCGCGGGAGCATGGTCATCATCGTGCCCGTCATAGTGGCCACGTGGTGCTCGCGGCCGTCTCGCACGGCGAACGCATCGGCCGTGCAGACGCTGATCGTCCGCCCCGCGCGCACCACCCGCCCGCGCGCGATGATGCGCTCGCCGTGCGCGGGCGCGAGCAGGTTGACCTTGAACTCGATGCTGAGCACGTCCGCGTCCGCGGGCATGAACGTGAACGCGGCGTATCCGCAGGCGCTGTCCAGCACCGCCGACAGCATCCCGGCGTGGATGAAGCCGTTCTGCTGCGTGAGGTCGGCACGGAACGGCAGCTCGATGTCCACCTCGCCCGGCTCCACGCGCGTGAGCACCGCGCCGAGGGTCGCCATGGCGGGCTGGCTGGCGAAGCTGGCTCGGACGCGGGGCGCGAAGCCGGGGTCCTGCGGGGTGGCGGGCATCGACTGCGAGGGAATAGAGAATAGGGAATAGGGAATAGGGAATAGCCTGCGACGGCAAACTGCGGGTTACAGGTTACAGGTTACAGGGGACGGCCTGCAACTGCATGCGTCCGGGCCGAATCCATCGAGTGCACCCGCGGCAGACCTTACGCGGGGCGGGGGATTGGTGTATTCGTCATCCACCGAGACCGCTTTTCAACCCGATTTGGATACGATGCCGGCCGAAACCGACGCGCTGACCATTCGCCGCGCGACCGCCGCGGACGCGGGACCGCTCTCCGAGCTGGCCCTGCGCTCGTTCATGGAAGCCTTTGCGGCGCAGAACGATCCCGAAAACGTGGCGGCGTACACGTCGCGCGTCTACGGCCCGGCGCGGCAGGCGGCGGAGATCGCGCATCCCGACGTCGTCACGCTGGTCGGCGAGGTGGAGGGGCGGATGGCGGCGTACGCGCAGGTGCGGCGGATCGCGCCCGGCCCGGGCGTGACGGGGCCCGACCCGGTGGAGCTGATGCGCTTCTACGTGGACCAGCCGTGGCACGGGCGCGGCATCGCGCACCGGATGATGGACGCCGCGCTGGCGACGGCGCGCGAGATGGGCGCGCGCACCGTCTGGCTGGCCGTGTGGGAGCACAACCCGCGGGCGATGGCCTTCTACGCCAGGCGCGGCTTCCGCGTCGTGGGCGCGCAGGATTTCTGGATGGGCGCCGAGCTCCAGAACGACCTGACGATGATGCGCCCGCTGGACCCGGAGCACGGCGCCGCGTAACAGGCCCGACGGCGGCAGGGACCGAAGCAGTTGCTGGCTGTCCCCTGTCACCTGTCACCTGTAACCCGCAGTTCCTGCCGTTCCTGGCCTGCCCCTTGAATCCGCCCCGCCGCCAGGAACCGGAATCCACGCAGACGCCCCCGCACATGCCCGACGCGACCCGCTCCGACCGGCTGGACAACCTGCCGTTCACGCCGCTGCACCGCCGGCTGCTCGTCATCGCCGGCGCGGGGTGGGCCATGGACGCCATGGACGTGGGCCTCATCTCGTTCATCATGGCCACGCTGGCCAGACAGTGGGCGCTGGACAGCGGCACGGTGGCGTGGATCGGCTCCGTGGGGTTCATCGGGATGGCCATCGGCGCCAGCCTGGGCGGCAGCGCGGCCGACCGGATGGGACGCCGCTTCGTCTTCGCGGCCACGCTGCTGGTGTACGGCCTGGCGACGGGGCTGGCGGCGTTCTCGTGGTCCGTGGCGTCGCTGCTCGTGTTCCGCTTCCTGATCGGCTTCGGGCTGGGCGCGGAGCTGCCGGTGGCGTCCACGCTGGTGAGCGAGTTCGCGCCGGCGCGCATCCGCGGGCGCGTGGTGGTGCTGCTGGAGGCGTTCTGGGCCGTGGGATGGATCCTGGCCGCGCTCATCGGCACGTACGTCATCCCGCGCTCGGAGAACGGCTGGCGCTGGGCGTTCGCGCTGGGCGCGCTGCCGGCGCTGTACTCGGCGGTGGTGCGCCGGACGCTGCCGGAGTCCGTGCGCTTCCTGGAGACCAAGGGCCGCACGGACGAGGCGGAGGCCATCGTCCGCCGCTTCGAGGCCGCGGCGGGGGTGCCGTCGCCGGAGCGGCCGGCGGCGGTGCCCCCAGCGACCGCGCCCGCCGTGCGCATCGGGCTGGGGGAGCTGTGGCGCGGAACGCTGGCGCGGCGCACCCTGGCGCTGTGGCTGGTGTGGTTCGGGATCAACTTCGCCTACTACGGCGCGTTCATCTGGATCCCCACGCTGCTCACGGAGCGCGGCTTTTCGCTCGTGCGGTCGTTCGAGTACACGCTCATCATCACCCTGGCGCAGCTGCCGGGCTACGCCGTGTCCGCGTACCTGATCGAGACGTGGGGGCGCCGGCCCACGCTGGCGGCGTTCCTGGCGGGCTCGGCCGCGGCGGCGCTGTGGTTCGGGGCGGCGGATTCGCGGGACGCCATCCTGGCGGCGGGATGCCTGCTCTCGTTCTTCAACCTGGGCGCGTGGGGCGCCGTCTACG
This sequence comes from Longimicrobium sp., assembly GCA_035474555.1. Taxonomy (GTDB): domain Bacteria; phylum Gemmatimonadota; class Gemmatimonadetes; order Longimicrobiales; family Longimicrobiaceae; genus Longimicrobium. The sequence continues at coordinate 4,515 of DATING010000102.1, forward strand.
CGGCCACCCCCGAGGTGTACCCCACCAACGTCCGCGCGACGGGCGCCGGCTGGGCCGCGGGCTTCGGCCGCATCGCCAGCATCATCGCGCCGCTGTGCGTGCCGCCGCTGATGGCCGCGGGCGGTTCCACGGCCGTGTTCGGCGTGTTCGCCGCGTTCTTCGGCGTGGCCATCGTCGGCGCCCTGCTGCTCCCCGAGTGGCGTGGCCGCCACCTGGCGGAGGAGGGGCTTGCCTGACGGTGCCGCTTATACCAGATCCGCAAAAAGAGATTGGGCCTCACGCAGAGGCGCAGAGGCGCGGAGAGAAAGCAACGGGAGAAAAGAGAGCAGAGGCCGCCGCTCCTCTTGTTCTCTTCCCTCTGCGTCTCCGCGTCTCTGCGTGAGACGTTTGTTTTCTCGGATTCAGTATTACTATTACACCGCCACCGGGGCCACCTCGACGTAGGCGATGACGGAGGTGGGCTCCGGGATGGGCTCACCGTCCTCGCGGAGGCACTCGACGTGGAACTCGATCGCCTCCCGGATGAGGGTTTTTACCTCCTCCTCCGTCTCGGCCACCGCTACGCACCCGGGCAGGTCGGGGACGTACGCTCCGTAGCTCGCAGGGCCCTTCTCGAGGATGACTGCGTACCGCATGGGGTGCCTCACGCCAGCGCGGCGGGGTGGCTCAGGTCGCGGGTCTCGATCAGGCGGACGGCCTCGTCGGGGGGCATGGGGCGGCCCCACAGGTAGCCCTGGCCGTAGATGCAGCCCAGGGCGCGCAGCTGCTCCACCTGCGCGGGATCATCCACCCCCTCGGCCGTGGTCTCCAGCCCCAGCGCGTCGGCCAGGGCGATGATGGCGCGCACGACGGCCACGTGCTTTTCGCCCTTGCTCATCGACACGATGAACGAGCGGTCGATCTTGAGCACGTCCAGCGGAA
>DATING010000103.1:0-1629 GCA_035474555.1 Longimicrobium sp.
ACGAGGGGGCGGACGATGATCATCGTCCGCCCCCTCGTTCATCCGGCTGATTCCGTCTCGGCCTCGGCCGATTCCCTGGCCCGCTCCGCCTCCAAGAACGGCTGCGCGAAGTCCGCCGCCGTCAACCCGGGCGGGTTCCGCTGCTCCAGCGGCGTGTCCCGGTATTGCAGCCACTCACGCCAGCCGGGCCGCTCCACCTCTACGAACGGGCTTTTCTGCCCAACCGACTTCAAGAGCGTCGCCTCGTCAGGATCGCGAGCCGGACGCGTGGCTCCACGCGGATCGATGCGCGCGCGCATGTGCTCCGCATTCGCCCTGCGCTCCGCCCAGAGTTTCCGGAGATCAGAAAGCTCGATCATCGCTACCTATCGATAGTTCTGGCGCCAGCGCCGGTCCAGCTCATGGTACGTCACTTCTACACCGGAGGCTGCAATCTCGCGAAGCAAATCCAAGGCATGCTCCGAACCCTCTTTCCTCAACCACACACGCAGAAAATCCTCGTCAAGATCATCACCAAACGCCGCCAGCATGTCAATCGCTTGGATGCCGTATGCCCACGTTTTCCAGCGCCTGTACCCGACGATGCGATCCGCCAGCACGTGCTCCTTCTTCAGTACGCGGAGCTCGAACGACCCCACCGGGTAGCTTTCGACGACTCGCCCTTCCAGCGAAGAACCAGGCGCTTCGACGAACAGGTCGTCAACTGCCCATAGCCGCCCGTGCTTGCTGAACCCGAGTGAGAGAAGTACTTGGCCGATCACCTCACGCGGCCAGCCCTCCACAACGAAATCGATGTCGGTGGTTGCATACCCGCCCGGAGCATAGAACTCGATCGCCCCACCGCCGACAAGGGTCGCACGCATGCCGGCTTGGCCGAGAGCATGGATCAGCACGGCTGACGCGGCGGTCAGTCTCTCTACGTGTGGCGCGTCCGCGCGCCAAGCTTCAAGCAGCGCGGTCCGCAACTCCTCGGTCGTATACGCAGGCGGCGACATATATCTTTGTCCTTGTGGGCAACTGGACAAAGATAACGCACCACCCCCGAACGTTCAATCCGGACGCACGACCTCCGCATCCGTGACGATGGCGTCCAGGCGCACGTCCCAGGCGTCGTGGGGGACGGCGGGGGCCTCCTGCGCGGCGAAGAAGAGGCCGCAGCGGAAGCCGCGCCACGCCGGGTCCGCGAGCATGCGGTCGTAGTAGCCGGCGCCGCGGCCCAGGCGGTGGCCCGCGCGGTCCCACGCCAGTCCGGGGATGAGCGCCGCATCCACCTCCTCGATACGGCGGATGGGGCAGGCGTCCGCGTCGGGCTCGCGGATGCCGTAGCGGCCGGGGCGCAGGGCATCCGGCGCGTCCACCGCGTGCAGCGTCATCGTCCGGTCCGCCAGGCAGCGCGGATACACGAGGAGGATGCCGCGCCGGCGGGCCTCGTCCGCGATGGCGTCGGTCGCGACCTCCTCCGGCAGGGAGGCGTAGATCAGCAGCGTGCGCGCGTCGGCGATCTCCGGCACCGTCCACACGCGCCGTGCGATCTCCGCCTCCGCCGCGGCCCGCGCATCCCCCGCGAGCGCGCGGAGGGCGGCGCGCGCGTCGGCCCGCAGCACGTCCTTGCTCACGCGCCCTCCGCCT
>DATING010000104.1:0-4438 GCA_035474555.1 Longimicrobium sp.
ACCCCCAGCAGCGGTCCGATGGGAAGCGTCTGGTGGATCTGCTGGAACACCACCGGCATGGTGGCGAAGCCCAGGTTGAAGGACCCGCCGGAGGCGATGGCCGTGGCGCCCGTCACCCCGAAAAAGACCACCGCCGCCGGAATGGCGATGGTGCCGCCGAGCACCACCTCGGCGGTCTCGTTGGTCGCGGCGGTGGCGATGCCGTTGAGCGCGATGTCGTCCCGGGTGGAAAGATAGGACGCGTAGGTGTGCAGCGTTCCCATCCCCACCGAAAGGGTAAAGAAGATCTGGCCCGCCGAGGCCAGCCATACGCTGGGGTCGCCCAGCCGGCTGAAGTCGGGGTTGTAGATGAAGTTGAGCCCCTCCCATGGCGTGGTCCCCACCCCAGGCTGGGGCGGAAGCGTCATCACCACCACGGCCAGGACCGCGGCGAAGATGAAGAGGATGGGCATGCCGATGCGGGCCAGCTTCTCGATCCCTCCCGAAATGCCGCGCGACAGCACCCAGATGTTGACCACCAGCGTGATCAGAAAGAACAGGTACGGGGTCCACGCGGCGTGCATCCGCGGTCCGTCGCCGACGCCCTGGAACGACTGCAGGTAGGCCTGCATCTGCTCCTGGGTGGTGTTCCCGAAGTAGTCGCCGGTCAGCGAAAAGAAGGTAAAGGCGAGTGTCCAGCTTTCGATGTACGTGTAGTAGATCATGACGATCAGCGGGATCACCATCCCGATGACGCCCAGGTACTTGGCCGCGGGGTGCTTCCAGATCGCCGCGAACATCCCCGGAATGTGTCCCTTGCGGTAGCGCCCGCCGTTGCGTCCGATTCCCCACTCGATCCACATCATGGGAATGCCCAGCAGGAGCAGCGCCACGAAGTAGGTGATCATGAAGGACCCGCCGCCGTTGTTGGCGGCCTGGGTGGGAAAGCGCAGGAAGTTGCCCAGGCCGACCGCGTTCCCCGCCATGGCGAGGATCAGTCCGATCCGGGAACCCCATGCTTCGTTGGATTGCAGTACCTCTTTGTCGGAAGACACGATTGCGTTTTCGGAGGCAGGGTGCCGAGGTGTGTCCGCCGTGGAGGAGCCGCGCGGAGGGAAGTTCGTAACCCACGGTGTACCCGCACGTGCCAGCGTGGCAACCTTTTTGACAAACCTTTTACATCCGCGGACATCCCGTGGACACGGCTGAAGGGGGCGCGGGGCCCCCGCCGGCCCTCCCACGGAGAGGATCGAGCAGGGACCGGGGAGGGCCGTTCGCGTGAGGGATGCGCGCCCGCAGGGCCGAGACCCCGGAGCGGGACGGCACAGCAGTATCGTGCCGGCATGCGCAGGGGGCTCGGCGCCGTTGGCAACGGTTGTATCGTTGCCTACGGCGCGCGCAGCCCGACCCGGAGCGCAGCGGAGGGGCACGCCCGCACCCGCCCTTCAGCCCCCGTCTTCCGAAGCAAACCCTCCGCACACCTTGAGACGGGCTGGCGCGCCGCGTTAAGTTGATCCGTTCGACCCCTTCGCACGCCCTGACCTGACGGATACATGCGCGCCGACGAGATCCGCTCCCGATTCCTCGACTACTTTGCCCGCCAGGGGCACGCAGTGCGCCCGTCGTCCACGCTGGTGCCCAAGGACGACCCCACGCTGCTGTTCGTGAACGCCGGCATGGTGCAGTTCAAGAAGGTGTTCCTGGGCATGGAGGAGGTGCCGTTCACCCGCGCGGCCACGTCGCAGAAGTGCGTGCGCGCGGGGGGCAAGCACAACGACCTGGAGGCGGTGGGCATCACGGCCCGCCACCACACGTTCTTCGAGATGCTGGGCAACTTCTCGTTCGGCGACTACTTCAAGCGCGACGCCATCCGCTTCGCCTGGGAGCTGCTGACGGAGGAGTTCGGCATTCCCGCGGAGCGCCTGTGGGTCACCGTGCACCACACGGACGACGAGGCGCGCGCGCTCTGGCTGGAGCTCACGGGCATCAAGGTGGAGCGCATCTTTGGTCTGGGCGACAAGGACAACTTCTGGCAGATGGCCGACACGGGCCCCTGCGGCCCCTGCTCGGAGATCCACTTCGACCTGCGGCCGGAGGGGCGCCGCGGGACGGAGGTGTCGCGCGAGGAGTTCGAGGAGCTGGGCGAAAAGGGCGAGTTCCTGGAGATCTGGAACCTGGTGTTCATGCAGTTCGACCGCGACGCGGACGGCGAGCTGCACCCCCTGCCCGCGCCCTGCGTGGACACGGGGATGGGGCTGGAGCGGCTGACGTCCGTGCTCCAGGGCGTGGACGCCAACTACAAGACGGACCTGTTCGCGGACATCATCGCCCGTGCCGTGGACGTGGTGGGCGTGCCGTACGAGTACGACACGGAGCAGGGCGTGAGCTACCGCGTGCTGGCGGACGGCGTCTTTCCGTCCAACGCGGGGCGTGGCTACGTGCTGCGCCGCATCCTGCGCCGCGCCGTGCGCCACGCCTACCTGCTGGGCCGCCGCGAGCCCACGCTGGTGGAGGTGGTGGAGGCGGTGATCGACCGCATGGGCGTGGCCTACCCGGAGCTGATGGCGCGCCGCGAGTACATCGTCCGCAACACGCGGGCGGAGGAGGTGGCGTTCCTGGAGCGCATCGAGAGCGGCCTCAAGCTGTTCGACCAGCTGGCGCCCGCGGGCGGCTCGGGGACCATCGCGGGGGCGGACGTCTTCAAGCTGTACGACACCTTCGGCTTTCCCGTGGACCTGACGGAGCTGATGGCGGCGGAGCGCGGCTACACGGTGGACAGCGAGGGCTTCGACGCGGCGCTGGACGCGCAGCGGGCCCGCAGCCGCGCGGACCGGGCCCAGGCGGGGATCGGGGTGGAGGCGGACGCGCTGGCGATGGGATGGGAAGAGGTGCCCGGGGCGGAGGGGGCGGAGCAGGACTACGCGGCCTACCGCGCCGTGGGGCTGGAGACGGACGTGCTCGCGTTCCGGCGGATGGAGGACGGGCGCATTGCCCTGCAACTGCGCGAGAACCCGTTCTACGCCGAGAGCGGCGGCCAGGTGAGCGACCGCGGCCACGTGCGCGGCGACGGCTGGACGCTGGCCGTGAGCGAGGTGCGCAAGGTCGCGGGGCGCATCGCCGTCCTTGGCGCGGTGGAGGGCGACTTCGTCCCCGGGCCCGTGCGGGCGGAGGTGGAGGAGCCGGTGCGGCGCGACACGGAGCGCAACCACACAGCCACGCACCTGCTGCACGCGGCCCTGCGCCGGGTGCTGGGCGACCACGTGCACCAGCAGGGCTCGGTGGTGGAGCCCGCGCGCCTGCGCTTCGACTTCGCGCACACGGGGCCCATGACCCCGGCGGAGATCACGGAGGTGGAGGGGCTGGTGAACGAGGCCATCTGGGCCAACGAGGACGTGTGCGTTTCGCAGATGGGCTACCAGGACGCCATCGGCCGCGGCGCCATGGCCCTGTTCAGCGACAAGTACGGCGACGTGGTGCGGGTGATCGAGATCCCCGGCGTGAGCATGGAATTGTGCGGCGGCACGCACGTGCGCACCACGGGGCAGATCGGCCTGTTCCGCATCGTGAGCGAGAGCGGCGTGGCGGCGGGGGTGCGGCGCATCGAGGCGGTGACGGGGCGCGAGGCGTTCGAGCGCGTGCGCCGCGACGAGTCGACGCTGCGCGAGGCGGCGGGGCTGCTGAAGACCAAGGAGGACAACCTGCTGACGCGCATCCGCCAGGTGGTGGAGCAGACGCGCGACCTGCAGAAGCAGCTGGAAAAGGCGCGCACCAGCGGCAGCGGCGACGTGCTGCAGACGCTGCTGGATTCCGCCGCGTCGGTGGACGGCGTCCGCGTGGTGGCGAACACGGGGAGCTTTGGCGGGGTGGAGGAGATGAAGGCTCTGGGCGACCGGCTGCGCGAGAAGCTGGGGAGCGGCGTGGCCGTGCTGGCGGAGCTGGACGAGAAGCCCATGCTGGTGGCCGTGGTCACGGACGACCTGATCCAGCGCGGCATCAAGGCCGACGCGGTGGTCCGCGCGGTGGCGGCGCTGGTGGGGGGCAAGGGCGGGGGCAAGCCGCACATCGCGCAGGCGGGCGTGGGCGACCCCTCGCGCGTGCCCGAGGCGATGGCGCAGGTGGTGGAGATCGTGCGCCCCCTGCTGGCGGCGGGCGCGCCGGCGTGACGGCTGCGGAGTGGGTGCGCGGGCGGCTGGGAGACGCGCCGCCCGCGCTGCTGGACGCCATGCTCGCCGCGCTCCCGGCGGACGGGGCCCTGCCCGTGCCGGACGCCTTGGCGGCGGGCGCCCTGGCCCTGTACGCGCGCCTCCCGGCGACGGGCGGCCGCGACGACGCGCTGCCCCTGCTGGCGGCGGACGCGCTCTTCACGCACGCGCTGGAGGCCCAGGCGGAGCTGGATCCCGACGGCATCGCCGCCCTGGCGGAGCGCGTGGGCGCGGCGGGGGCGCTGGCGGGGCTGGTG